>JBGVKA010000209.1:0-3931 GCA_045129715.1 Eubacteriales bacterium
TCCCATAAATGCCGTTTTTTGAAAGGAAAGCTTTACAGCTTATTGAAAACGGGGGTGTGGTTATCGAAGGTACAAACGTAGCCGAAGACGTCTTTTGCAAGCGCGATAGCCTCGTCCACGTGCTGACCGACTCTCTCAGGCGCGTGTGCATCGGAGCCGACTGTGACGATCTTACCTCCGAGCTCGCGGAAGCGCGTGACGAAATCGCGAGAGGGAAGGAGAACGCCGAGCGAGTTCTTTGCGCTGGTGTTTATCTCGATGCCCTTATCCTTTTTGACGAGTATTTTGAATATTTCGTCGCAGATATCGCTGTAGTCGCGGTACTCAAGGAGATTTTTCGTAGGATTGTAGATCGAGCGTGAAACGTACGTGAGGTGACCGAGGACGTCAAAGCCGTCGTGGATCCTTATGCATTCGTATATACGCTCAAGGTATCCAAGGTATGCCTCGCGCTCAGTCTTGCCGTGCCAATACTCAGCGTCGTAGGGATCGGCACCGTCAACGAAATGCACGGAGCCGATAACGAAATCGAAGGGACGGCTCTTAAGCATTGCGTCGAGCTCCCCGGTATTCCAATCGGTGAGTCCGAACTCAAATCCGCGCTTTATTCTGAGGCCGGGGACCTCAAGAGAGCCGTAAGCCTCCTCGTACTCCTTAAGATCTATGGGGTTGTGAGGCTTGGTTATATCACTGTTATAGTCGCAGTGGTCCGTGAAGCAGATTTCGGAAAGTCCGTTGTTCTTTGCCGCGAGTGCCATAGACATCGCGGAGCTGTTCGAATCAAAGGAGACCGAGCTGTGAAGATGATAGTCAAACATATATATTTACCTTCATAAATTTTCTTAGTTTATTTTACCACTTAAGCGCGGCAAAGTCAATCTTTACGGAGTAAAATCATGTTAAAAAGATCTTGGGATCCAATCACAAAAAAATCGCCGTGGCATAATATACTAATGAGCCAACGCTCAAAAGACACCTTGGAGGAACATATATGAACAACAACTGCTTCTGCCATCTCTTTGACGATAACTGCACTTGGATTATAATTCTCGCGATAATCCTCGTTTTCTGTTGCTGCTGCAATTGAGTTGTTCCGACGTTGAAGTAAGATAGGGAGGCTGAGCCGATCGTATAAAAAGCGTTCGGCTCAGCCTTTTTGCCGTGAGAGTAATGAGATGCGCCCTCGCATTCGCGGTCTTTTGCGTTATGCCGTGGGGGGACGAGCCTTTTTATTTTCTTTTTTTCTCTCTACCCTTTGAGTCATATCCTTCGGGCAACGGAAATATACTTAAAACAAAACGAAAAAAGGAGCTACTATATGTTTATTTGTTCTGTAAGGGCGTCAACGGTAAAATTTTTTGCGGTTCTTGCGGTCACCTTTGCCGTGCTTTTGGGCTTGATACTCACGGGAAATACGGACCTCGTTTCAGCATCAACGAGCGGTGCGGTGAATTTGTCCGATATAAAAACGGAGGACGACAGAGTTGCTTTTATAGAGCAATTCGGCTTAAGGGTAAAGGGCGCGGCAACCGAGTCGAAGAGCTTCGTTATCCCCGATAATTTTGACCGGGCACTCGCAGGGTACAACGAGATCCAGAAAAAGCAGGGGCTTGATCTTTCAAAATACGCAAAGAAGAAGGTCACAAGATACACCTACGAGCTTGAGAGCTACGAGGATTACGACGGCGAGGTGCTCGTTAATCTGCTCGTATACAGAAACAGGATCATAGGATGTGACGTCTCCAGCGCGAGTGCGGAGGGCTTCGTCTGTGAGCTTATAAAATAAAAGCCGTGCTTTGACGTAAAGGAGCGGACTCGGATGGGTACGCTCCTTTCATATTCTGCCGCTGCAATTTAAAATGAATTGTAAACAAATAGCAAAACGCTTGACATCCGCCGTGCTTTTTTGATATTCTAAATAAAAAGCGGAGGGAGGTGCCGTATGGAAAAGCGCGGCGAAGAATACGAATTCGTAGAATCGAGAGAAGCTTTGCCATTTAAGATCAGAATCAAAAAAGAAGAGAAAAAGAGCGACGGTATCACCGAGGCTCCGCTGCTTTGTTGCCGTGAGGTAAGTAAATCGTACGGATCTGTAAGCGCGCTCTCTTCCGTATCGCTTGACGTTGAGCGCGGAAGGATAGTCGGACTTCTCGGTCCTAACGGCTCGGGAAAGACCACTCTTATAAAGCTTATAGCAGGTCTTCTCAAGGCAAGATCGGGCGAGATACGCGTTCTCGGTGAGCCGATAGGCGTTAAAACCAAGATGCGAGTGGCGTATCTTCCCGAAAGAAACAGTCTGCCTCTTCATTTTACGGTGCGCGACGCGCTTGATTTTTACGGGGATTTCTTCTCTGATTTTGAAAGGGGCAGAGCGGAATCTATCCTCGCGGAGCTCTCGATCGAGCACAACACACGGATCAAAACACTTTCAAAGGGACTGTTGGAAAAGCTCAATCTCGTGCTCGTGACCTCAAGAAGAGCCGATCTTTATATTCTTGACGAGCCTATATCGGGAGTCGATCCCGCGGCAAGAGATTATATTATAGATACGGTCATAAAAAACGTTCCGAAAACCTCGTCCGTGATAATATCCACGCATCTGATATCGGATATCGAGAGGATAATGGACGAGTTCGTGTTTATGAAATACGGAGAGATATACGCTCGCAGTACGCCCGAGGAAATAAAAGGGAAGTACGGTATTAGCGTTGACGAGTATTTCAGGGAGGTGTTCAGATGCTGAGACGCCTTGTGAAATACGATATGCGAGCCATATCAAAAATAGCACTTCCGACGTATCTTGCATCGGGAATAATAAGCGTTTTTTGTTGCGCGGTCCTTTATTTTTCCTTCGGCTTTGCAGAGGAGATAGAGTCGGTCTTCAGTGCAATCATGCTGACGGGAGGCATTTATTTCGTGGGTATCCTGACGATCGCGGTAATGGTGATAGCCGTTGCCGTTGCGGTTGCGATGCGATACTACCGAGCCGTATTCTCCGACGAGGGATATCTTAATATGGTCATCCCCGTGACGAGAAGACAGCTCTTGCATTCCAAGATAATTTCGGGCTCGATATGGATGCTCATCTCGACTCTCGTGGCAGGGGCGTGTGTAGTCGTGTCGGTGCTTTTACCTACTCTGCTATACGATACCTCTCTTATCTCGGAGGCACTTGAAATGATCAAGACGGATATAGGTCTTAACGCTCCTTCCGTTACTTTCATCATAGTCACGTATATTACGGGGCTTTTAGTCTCCCTTCTTTCGCTCGTCAAGGACGTTATGCTCGTCATTGCCGCGATAACCGTAAGCTCGGTGTATTTCAAACGCTTCCGAGCCCTCGCTTTCGTTGGCGTTTATTTCGGCATTATGCTCGTCGAGCAGACCTTCGTTACCGCGGTAAGATCCGTCGCGGTAAGCGTGGCAGAGGGCTACGCTTGGGTGGCGTTTGCTCTGAGCTTCGTGCTTGAGCTCTTCGTCATAGCCGGCACGTTCCTTGCGGGATATTTCGTTTCCCACCACGCTCTTGAAAAAAAATTTAACTTACAATAAATAAAAAACCGCAATAGCCTTTGCTCCGTTGCTTTCGGATCTTAGCTTATTGCGGTTTTGTTGCTTTTGCTTTAAAAAAGCAAACAAAAGTTTACTTTGTGAGCATCCAGACTGCCATTTTGGACTCCTCCGTCCAGGTCTTTCCTGCGGAAGAGTAGTCGGTAAGAGTGATATAGCTTCCGTCGGCAAGGGGTGCCTTAGCCTCAACTATAGCCTTGTACGGAGCCACTCCGCCCGAGATCTCAACGCTGACGGTTCCATCGGGGTTGATGGCGAGATCTATGGGCTCGTCAACGCTGTATCCGAGTCTTGCCTCCTCGGCGAGCATAACGGGACCGCGTCTTAAAGCTACGTGCTTATGAGCTATGGGATCCTCTCT
>JBGVKA010000210.1:0-3274 GCA_045129715.1 Eubacteriales bacterium
GTATTAGCGTCACGCACCCTTGCGGTGAGGCTTGAGGAATTCGACGTTCCGAGAATAGTATCGGGAGTGGGACGGGAGAGCTTCGTAACAAAATTTGAGTTTGCCTTAAAATATCCGTCGAGGAGAATGCCTATTCTATAAGTTATATCCTGCTCAAAATAACCGTTTCCCTCAGCACCCGTGTTATAAGAGCGCGGATTATGTCCTTGATCGATATATACCTTTATTGCCATAAAACACCTTTCATCAGGCAAAAAGCTTACCGCCTTTGCGCCTTTTTTACTAACAATTTATGCTTTTCGGAGTTTTTTGATACTTATGAATGAACTTAAAAGAATGCTGAGCTTCATCCGCCGTGCAGTTGACGATTACGGCATGATCGAGGAGGGAGACGTTATCGGCGTTGGTATTTCGGGAGGCAAGGACTCGCTTGCCCTTCTCAAGTCTCTCGCGGAGATGAGACGCTTCTATCCAAAAAAATATGAGGTCAAGGCTATCACTATAGATATGGGCTTCGAGGGGGCGGATTATTCCTCTATCGAGGCTTATTGCAAGGCTCTTAACGTTGAGTACCGCGTCACGAGGACCGACATTGCAAAGATAATTTTCGACGTACGAAAGGAGCCTAATCCCTGCTCGCTTTGTGCAAAGATGAGACGAGGCTCGCTTCACCTTACCGCGCAGGAGATGGGATGTAACAAGGTGGCTCTCGGACATCATTTTGACGACGTTGTCGAGACCTTTATGATGAATCTCTTCTTTGAGGGCAGGCTTGGATGCTTCTCTCCCGTTACCTACCTTTCGAACAGACGAATTACCCTTATCCGTCCTATGATATACGCCACCGAGCGCGACGTGGTATATTTTGCTCGCCGTCAGGAGCTCCCTGTTCTTACGAGTCTTTGCCCTGAGGATCACAACACCGAGCGAGAGAATATGAAGAATCTTCTCGCGGATATCGAGCGAGGCAACAAGGGACTCAAGCACCGCATATTCAAGGCTATCTGTAAGGGCGAGATCGACGGCTTTGCCATCAAGGGCAGATATCCCGATGCGGGCCCGCTTGACGACTGACGGTAACGCCTGTACGAATACCGTACCCTTATCGGTCTGTATTTCTTTCAGCTTATCGAACCGTATTTTCAATATAAAAATGCCAAGGCTTTCCTTTTGCCTTGGCATTTTGCGTTTTTCGGCACTTTGTCCGTAATTAGTCGATAGGAAGCGAGATAGCGATCTTCAAGAGCTCAGGCTTAAGTCTTTGACTTAGGCTTAAGGACGGTGGGGGTGCCGTCTATCTTGACGTAAATTTCAATATCCGTGGGGTTCTCTATTTTGCTTCCGTCTATCTTAAGAGCCTTCGCTGCATCACAGTAGCTGAAGATATCGTCAATGGGGGCGTAGTAGAAATCCGACGGTCTGTTACCGTATTTTTCGGCAAATTCCGAAAGCTCGTGCCAGCACTCTGCTCTTTCGTAATCTATAGAATGGACTCCAAACGAGAAGAATTTAAGCTCGCCGTCATCCCCGTAAGCATCGTATTTTGCGGCACAGTCGAGAAGGTTCTTATGCGATGCGTTATAGCTCCAATGCATTCTGTCCGAGGGCACGGCAAAGCCCGTGGTATCCTCAACGTTTCCGGTTCTTCTTGCGGCAAAATAGCCGTGCTTATCCTCTATGTATTTAAGTATATCGTCGCTCCTTTGATCTCCGAAGGGCCAAACGAACGATCTGACGCTTCCCTCACCGAAGATGCTCTCAAGCTCCCCGTGACACTCGGTTATAAGCTCACAGTACGTCTTGAGCGTTGCCTTACGTCTCCAGCCGTTAGGCGTGTGATAATTGTAAACGCCCTCTCTTTCGGTCTTATAAAGCTTGCTCTCGTCTGCACTGCCTACGTCGAAGGGCTCGTCCGCTATCTCGCCCTCACTTCCGTTAAGAAGGAATGGGTGAAGCTTACAGTGGTTTGCAATGCCGAATCCGTCGTACATTTCGCGATAGAAATCGGGGGTGTACCTCTTAAGGTCGGGAGAGCAGAGGTTAAAGGTTCCGCGTATTCCAAAGGGCTTTACGATAGAGATAAATTTCGTATCCATCTCTATATTTCCGTCGTCTATGGTAAAGCTTATTGCCTTTCGGCACCATCCCGGATAAAATATATCAAGCTTCATTTTGAACTCCTATATAATTCGCTCCTCTATCGGCTCGGATATCATCCGATTTCACGCGAAAGAAGAGCGATTTTTTATTCGTGTAAAAGATTTTTTCTGTTTATATAATAAATGTAAGGTTTTATTTCGGGCGAGTGCATCTGCTGCAGCCTGTGCATCCGTCGTAGTAGACGGTAGAAGCCGCCTCCACAGAGTGCGTGAGCCATACGTTACCGCCTATAACGCATCCGTCAGCTATTTTGGTATTTCCGCCGAGAATGGTCGCGTTTGCGTAAATTATAACGTTATTGCCTATATCGGGGTGACGCTTGATGCCCTTTACGGGATTTCCGTCCTCGTCAAGCTCAAAGCTCTTTGCTCCGAGCGTTACACCCTGATATATTTTTACGTGGTCTCCGATGGTGGTGGTCTCTCCGATAACGATACCGGTGCCGTGGTCTATAAAGAAATACTCGCCTATCTTCGCGCCTGCGTGGATATCTATTCCGGTGCGCTCGTGAGCGTATTCGGTCATAATTCTCGGTATGATCGGTATCTTTCTTTCGTAGAGCCTATGCGCTATTCTGTATATCGAAATTGCGAGGAAGCCGGGATACGAGAGAATTACCTCGGCAACGCTCGTTGCCGCAGGATCGCCCTCGTAGAGTGCCTCTGCATCCTTGAGAAGAGCCGCCTTGATCTCGGGAAGGCTCTTAACGAGAAGTGCCGCCTCCTCGTCCGCATCAACGGTCATATCGCGCGCAAACGCTTCTGCAAGACGGATCTGATCGCGCAGGCGAAGGTAGATCATCTCAAGAGACGACGAGCAGTTATCACACGGCAAAAAGTATGCGGGGAAAATAACGTTCAGAACGTCGAGAAGCACTCCTATTACCTCCGACTTGCGCGGAGTTTTTACACCGTAGGTCTCGTTAACGTCCGAGAGCGCACGGCATACACAGTCAAAATTTATTCGTTTTTCTTCCATATCTTCTCCTTTATAAAACGAGAGGAGCGAGCCGCGGTGAAAAATCGGTAAGCTCATTTTTCCTAAGCAGCCCTTTTCGGTATTGATTATAATATACGAAGTTCGAGTCTGTCGGCTTGCCAGCAAGCTCGAACGA
>JBGVKA010000211.1:0-17577 GCA_045129715.1 Eubacteriales bacterium
TAAGCCGTATGCTCGGTACCCGCGATAACGAGCGAGCCAACAAATACGCATCCGTCGGCTTCTTTGCCGCGCTTCTTTCGGGCTTCGTTATAATGATCTTCGGACTTATCTTCTTAAGACCTCTTATGCTCCTTTTAGGAAGCACCGAAACGATATTGCCGCACGCTATGGATTATGGCAGATATATATTTCTTGCCGCTCCCGCTA
The DNA here is from genome assembly GCA_045129715.1 of Eubacteriales bacterium. Classification (GTDB taxonomy): domain Bacteria; phylum Bacillota; class Clostridia; order Oscillospirales; family CAG-272; genus UBA1740. Next base: position 208 of record JBGVKA010000211.1, read on the forward strand.
TGACGGCAAGCTGCGTTCTCAACAACATTCTCAGATACGAGGGACGGGCAACTCTTGCTATGATAGGCTTGACCTCGGGCGGAATTCTCAACATCGCACTCGATCCGCTCTTCATTTTCGGATTTGATATGGGGATCGGCGGCGCGGGAATTGCCACCGCGATCTCGCAGTACGTTTCCTTCGCTATCTTAGGCTCGGTTTTCCTTCTCGGAAAAACGCAGAGCAAAATATCTCTTCGCTACGTTACCCGCGAGGGCTATATAATCAGAAATATCATTATCACCGGTCTTCCGAGCCTTGCAAGGCAGGGACTTAACAGCGTTTCAACGATGGTGCTCAATACTCAGGCAAAGCCCTTCGGAGATGCCGCTATTGCCGCTATGGGATACGTTGGCAGAACGTCGAGCCTTATCTTCAGCGTTGGTCTCGGTATAGGTCAAGGCTTCCAGCCGGTTGCCGCTTACAACTACGGTGCGAAAAAGAACAAGAGAGTTAAAGAGGGTGCGATGTTCACGATGTGGTTCGGTACCGCGTTTATCGGTATTTTAGCTCTTATCTGCTTCGTATTCGCCCCTGAGATAATCGGTATATTCAGAAAGGAAACGGAGGTCGTTACGATCGGTGCCGAGGCACTCAGAATACAGTGCTGCGCGCTCCTCTTCTTCCCGATATCCGTCGTGGCTACGATGCTCTTCCAGAGTCTTGGAAGAAGCCTGCCAGCCTTCCTTCTTTCCTGTCTTCAGTGCGGACTTATCTTCATACCTCTTTGCATAATTCTTCCCACCTTTATGGGCGTCAGAGGTATCGAGGCGTCTCAGCCTATAGCTTACGTTATATCCGCTGCGGTGTCTCTTCCGATGATGCTTTCCTTCTTGAAAAAGCTCGTTGCAGAGGAAGAGCTTAAAAATACAGAAAAAGCTTAAAAAATGGTAAAAATCAAAGAAAAGTACCGTGATGGTCCCGAGCCAAAACGGTACTTTTTTTGAGTTATGAGCTCCTGCGGAGCGTTATGAGTGCCTTTGGCACGTTATGATTTCCTTCGGAAAGTTATGAGTCGGATCTAAGGCTTTTGTTCTCGTGCTTTTTACCGTGCTTTTTCTCGTATAGCTCGGGATACGGCTCATCCTCGTTATCCTGCGTTGAGAGAGTTCTTTTTGATCGGCGGTACTCTCCCGGTGTCATTCCCGTGACCTGCCTGAAGGCACGGTAAAAGCTTCTCTCGTTTTCGTATCCGCATTCGAGTGCAACGTCGATAATGTTCAATTTCGTCGTGGAGAGAAGCGTTTTTGCAAGGTCGGCTCTAAAGGAGTTTACGAGCTGATTGAGATTCATTTCGTCGACCTCCGAAAGACAGAGCGAAACGTATTTTCTGCTGTATCCGAGCTCCGTTCCTATCGAGGCAAGCGAGATATCCTCGGTATAGTGCTCGCTGATGTAAAAGAGAATAGCGGAGAGAGCCTGATGGTATTTTTTCTTCGTTGTTCGCGCTACCTTGTTTAAGTACTCGGAGTATATTGCAAATATGAGCGATTTGTATGTTCTTATCGTTTGCTCGTTAAGCTCGAAAAAGAGCTCGTCAGTCTCAAGCATACATTCCTCTGCAAAGGCGGTGAGTCCCTCCGAGGCGTGAAAGATATAGCTTTCTCCGTTTCCGAAAAGCTCATCACGACTGATAAAGCTTGATATAAAATCGGAAGAGAAAACGCATATCCAACGGGTTACGGTATCGGGGGTAAAGAAGCTATGTACTCTGAACGGCGGCACTATGGCAAAATCTCCCGCCCTCATAAGCTCGCGCACTCCGTCAACGGTGATCTCAAGCTCACCGTCCTTAACGTAGACTATTTCGGGAAATTGGTGTATGTGGTCGGGAAAATTGTATTTCTCCGAGCGAAATCCGCATCTTAGCGCGGTCTTGGAGCCGAAATTTTTAAAATGTACTTGCATTTTTATCACCTGCAAAAATTAAATATATGGATATTTGTCATATATTATAGCATTTTTGTCATACATTGTCAAGATGAATGTGGTACAATAAAATCGTATAATGCTAAAGTATTTTGTTAGCGTTACTTGCACAAATATTTTACTGTTGAAAGGAGCAGAATATGAAAGCAGGAAAATTGAAGATCATTATGACGCTGATCTTGTTAACGGTGGTCGCCGCCTGTGTGGGCGTGATGATCTCATCGGCAAGCAGTAATATTGTAACGGAGGGAGAAATGATAGATATCAAGAACGATTTCTCGAGTCATCTCGTTAAGGATACTGCGAGAATCGACAACGACGGATACGTCGGACCCTTGCAGTACACGGTGTACTACAAGGATAAGGGCGTTTCCTCTGTAGTTCCCGGTATAAACGGAACTCCTATCATAGTATACGCTATCAACACTAACACCGAGCGAGTCGGTACGGATAGCAACAAGACGATCATTCAGTCTATGCTTGATCGCGGCTATCTCGTGGTAGTTCTCGACTATCTCGGAAACGATCTTGCTACGGGACATCCTCTCGATATGTCCGCGCAGGCATTCGTAAACAATCTTAAGGCTAAAAAGTATTTCAACTTTGACGGCAATGCAAAGAAGCAATATAACGAGGTATTCGTTGCTCCCTCGGGATACGACGTGCTTCTCAATCAGGTATTCTGGGAGGTAGATAAGCATTCCGCGAGCGGAACGCTCGAGAAGATCGTTGAGAACTGGAACACCGATTTTAAGGGAACTAAGGCGGAAAGACTCGTTAAATGGGCGACCGGAAGCACCGTAGCAACGAGAAAGACCGTTGAGAATGCTTCTGACGGAACCTCGCCCGTTTGGTATAACGCCTCGGGTGCCGTTGATCAGAACGGTCTTTATACGAAGGTAAAATACACGGTGGCAAAGACCATAACCGACTGCGTTAAGCCTGACGGCTCGCCTCTGGATATGGATCTTAAGCTTCACCTCGTATATCCCACAAACCCTGAAAAAGAGGTGCCCGTTCTTTCTGTTTCGTGCTGCTGGGGTTACGCAACGAACACCATTGCGTGCTACACGGACCTTTGCGCTCATCACACGGGCTCGCTCTTCCGCGGTTATGCGGGAGCTGTATACGACTATTTCTGGCAGCCGATGGGCAGAGACGATGCGTTCGGCTACTACGACGGTAACCTTAATACGAACGGTGCGGTTACCGGCAACCATATGAATTACAGCTTACATCTTTATAACGATAAGCTTATAAACACCGCGGCTATCCGTTATTTGCGTTATCTTGCTCTTTCCGAGAGTGAGACGTATAGCTTCGATATCGATAAGTTCTGCACCATCGGTCTTTCTAAGGGCGCTTGGTTCTCCTTCCTCGGTGAAGAGGTGCTTCAGTCGGGACTCGTAAACGCGAATGACTACACCGACACTGCGGCACTTGAGACCGCTATCGACGAGGCTCTTGCAAGCTTTGCGGCAAGACGTATCTTTAACGGTCACTCGGGCGAGACGAGATATCAGGCAGGCGAGAGCACCGTTATCACGGGCGGCACCTACGTTGGCGAATACGCTATCGAGCCCGGTGAAAAGCAGCCTTGGCTCACCTACGGTGGCACCGAGATCACCTCGGGCGTTCAGCTTACCTACGCGGCAAACGGCTCTCAGCAGGAGGATATTTCTGCAGGTCACTCGCCCATATTCGGCGCGGCTCATATGAATGACGAATACAACGCGTCATACGGCTCGGCAAACGATCTTGCCAATATTTCAAAGTCTCTCGATATTCCTTTCGTATTCTTCGAGGTAGATCAGCTTCACGAGTATGCATACTTCCCCGATATGTTCTACGGTGTGCCTACGTATGATGCTTTCTTCGATTTTGCTAACTATTATTTGCAAAATGCGGCGGTTAAGGTTTATTATACCGATCCTTACAAGAATGACGGCGACATAAGTCTTACCGATAAAATTACGGTTCAGTTCTCGGGATCCGTCACTCTTTCCGAGGTTATGAAGATAACCGTTACCGCAGGCGGCGAGGCTCTCAAGGGTACTTGGGAGAGCGTTTACGGAGGAACTCAGTGGATCTTCAGCCCCGAAAATATGAAGAGCGGCACCACCTATACCGTCACGGTTCCCGCAAGCCTTAAGGGTGATAACGGTGTAGCCATGGGCACCGATTACGTCAGCGAGTTCACTACTCGAAATGGCTCCGATACGGCTCTCAGTGCGACGGACGTGAGCTATTATACCGTGAACGCTCCCGTGTCTATGCCCTCGGGTATGGATACCCTCACCTTCCGCTTTGCAGTTTCCAATAACGCGGCAAACGTAGCAGAGCTTTACGCGGTTGAGGGCGTTGGTGCGACCGCGGGCGAGCTTCTCGGAAGTGTAAATCTTAGGGGTGCCGGCACCTATGAGATCGATATTACGAAATACCTTCTCGATAACGCTTCGAAGAGCGTAACTCTTATGCTTAAGGCAGGGAAGACGGCAGGCGTGTCAACTCTTGCGGACCGTGACTTCTCTACGAACGCTAACGTAAAGACCTACGCAGACGCTCCTTATTCCATAGTAAAGCTTGACGAAAACGGAAACGAGTCGGCAAGCGGTGACGCGGCCATCAAGGTCTACGTCAAGAACAACGAGGGACGCTACGGCGGAGGTGACGTCTTCTACGAAAACGTTACTACCGTTCTCGGTATGCAGAATCTTCTCGGAACGAATGCGATCTCCAAGGCCGACTACGGAAGACAGATAGAGATCACCGTTAAGGTCTTCGATACCACGAGCCGTACTCTTCAGCTCAAGCTTAACGGTATGACGAGCTCCTCGACGGGAGTAATGGACTACGATATTCCTCTTCACAATATCACTACGGTAGCGGGAGAGTGGATGACGATAACCATTCCCTACGTCGTATACGATACCGATTACGGAAAGGGTTCAAGCACGACGAAGACTCTCTTTGCGGCTATTTCTCCCACGGGTGACTCCGAGATGCCTATTTATTTCTCGAACCTCACCGTTCGCGAGACCGTGACCGAGATGAACGTTACCGAGGCTTATCTCTCCGTATCGAAGAGCGGAAGGGCACCTTATAAGGCTCCCGAGTCCGACAAGGCGTTCGCTCTTTACAACGGCTCGAATCTCGTTGGCAGCTACGACACCTGGAAGGCGGCTCTCGGTGCTTACGCATCGGGATACACCTTGAAGCTTACCTCAGATTACACGCTCACGAACAACGACGTTTGGGGTGACTTCGGTGCGAAGGCAGATAAATTTGTTATAGACCTCAACGGCTATACTATTTATTCGGAAAACACTTCTAACGCTCTTCTTTGGCTCAAGACGACCTCTAAGAGCATTGCAAAGACCTCTATAACCATCCAAAACGGCGGAATCGTTCTTAATTCCGCGCCCCTTATCTCTTACGAAAGCTCCACCGCGCAGGGTAGCGGAAAGGCGTATGACGTTACGCTTCAGGGCGTTAAGATAACCCTCGGCGCAAAGGCTATGCTCACCGAGCTTATCAGCTCCTCCTCTATCCCCGCATCCTCCTCGGCTGAGGTGAATATCACTCTTGACGAGTGTGATATCGATCTCGGTGACGAGGATAACAGAGCTATCGTAATGCTCACACTTATGCCCGAGGGCAAGGGCACTCTCAAGCTTTCTTACACGGTGAAGGGCGGAAGCCTCACCATGTCTCACCCGAGATGGATCACCGTTCAAAATAAGGCTACTTACGTTGATTACCTTGAGGGCAATGACGGTAATATGAAGCTTTATCTCCCCGCGGCTTACGCGCCGAGCATCAAGGTTTCGTACATAACCGCTAAAGGCTACTCGCAGTACGCGGCTAAGAGCACCGTTAATAACGTTACCGAGTACGCTCTTGAGCTTGCGGGCGAGGGATCTACAAGATACGGTATCATTCCCGATGCTTACCTTAACTCCGAGACCTATCCCTTCGTGCTCTTCCGTGACGGTGCCTTCGTTGGCGCGTACTCAACCTGGAACAGCGCACTCAACACCGCGCAAACCAACGCGGGCGGAAGTGATAAGCTCAATACCGAGATCCAGATAGTTTTAAGAAGAGACTATAAGAACCTTAAGGATGCAGGTCCGCAGATCAACAGGCTCACCAATCTCGTTGTCGATCTCGGTGGACACACCTTCATTTCCGAGGACGTGGGACTTGACTTCTCCGCAAGCTACGCGGCGGCTCCCTACGAGACGAATATCAGAGTTGAAAACGGTAAGATCCTTGCGGGAAGAATCGCATTCGTTGACGGTCAGCTCTTTGCGGCGGCAACGGGCGTCAAGGTATACAACCTCGATTTCGTTGGCGTAACGTTCGGATTTGATTCGGGCATCGGTGATTTCTGGGGCGATATGATCTACACGCCTTGGACTGCCGTTGCAAGCTCCGTGGGTATGCAGAACAATATCACCTACGAGAATTGCGTATTCGATCTTACGAACTATCCTCTCAACAAGAATTACACGGTATTCAATACCTCCGACGGTAATCGCGTGCTCAACGTTGATATGACCTTCATCGGCGGCGAGATACTTATGGATAGCGCGAGCTATCTCACCTTTGCAAAGCTCGATGCCAACGACTCTATAAGAGTTGCTCCCGATGCGGGCGGAAATTACATCACTCTTAAGGCAAAGTCGGGCGTAGCACCCATCAGCACAAACTTCATTGACGAGAACGGAAAGAACCGTTCCTTCACTCTCGACTCCGATAACGGCACAACGGCAGTCTATACTCTTGACGAGAACCCCTTGGCAACCGAATACGGAGTTATCGGAACCGCGTATGCAGATGTAAACGCTTATCCCTTTGCACTCTTCTCCGAGGGAAGCTTTGTCGGTGGATATTCGACCTTCAGCGCAGCTATCAAAGACGGAAGTTCGAAATGCTCGGGCACATCTCACGAGTACGTTATCCTTATGCGCCGCGATTATACCGTAAACCAGGGTGACAGCTCCTACCTTTCCGACCTTAACGGAAAGCTCACGCTCGACCTCGGCGGATATAAGATCTTTGCAAATTGGTATCTGTTCGACCAGTACGTTACCACGGGAAATCTTTGGGCTGTGAACGGTAAATTTACCGTTAAGAACGGAGCTATGGTACGCTCGGGCGAGATCCCGATGTTCGGTATGAACCAGGGAAGCAATACCTCTGAGCACAAGAAATTCGATATTACCTTCGAAAACATTAAATTCTCCACGACTCATTCGAGCGGCAACGGAATTATTTTCGATTGCTGGGACAACAACAACCTCATACTTGACACCAAGCTTACCTTCACCGACTGTACCTTCGACTTTACCGGTGCATCCAAGGGCGCTGTAATGATCAAGGCGGGCAGCAGCAAAAATTACACCGATATGGATATCACCGTAAAGGGCGGATCCATTATCGCAGACCGTCTTTCAAATTACGGACTTTACAATCTCGGTAAAGAGGATACCTGCGTATTTGAGAAAAACGCTGACGGTAAGTACACGACCTTGACCACTCTCACCACCGCGGCATACAGCTCCGAGAAGCTTCACTACGAGGGTACGTTTGAGACTCCCGAGGGTGAGATGTACTTTATCGAGATCGCCGACGACGGTGTGAGATCCACCTACGAGCTCGGAAGGATGAGCTTCGAATACGGTAAGATGAGCCTCAGCGAGAACAAGCTTCTCTCCGCGGTAGATTTCCCGTTCGTCCTCTTCTTTGACGGCGCGTACAAGGGTGGATACGGAACCTGGAGACAGGCGATTGACGGTGCTAAGGGCTGGGTAAAGACGGCAGGCACCGAGGGTAAGACCGTTTATATCGTTCAAAGACGCGATTACGATGCGGTAGGCTCCAAGGACAGTGGCAGTAATTTCAACGAGGTAAGAGGCAATATCGTTCTCGACCTCAACGGCTTTACCGTTACCAATATAGATAATTACTTCATCGATATTTACGTAAATTACAACAATACTGCGATCCTCGGCTATAAGTCGTCGATCGAGTTCAAGAACGGAACTCTTCTCAACGCTCGCACCGGTGCACCTATGATCGCTATCGGTCACACGGGCAAAAACGCAAGCTACGGAACGAAGCAGTTCTCGTTCACCTTCACTAACGTGACCTTCAAGGTTGCAAGCGGTGTGAGTGCTATCATCACCGAGTGGACCGGCAACCCTCACGTTGGAGGCGGTACCGACGTTGATTACTTCTTCGACGGATGCACCTTCGACTTCAACGGTGCAAAGGCATCCTCGACCTTCTTCAACATCCTTAACACCTATAGCCACGCTAAGATAGTCGTTCGCGGAGGTAATATCGTTGCGGACTCCTTTGCAGGACACAGCCTCTACAAGACCACCGCTGAGGACGTAAGCTACATCGCTCCCGATGCAAGCGGAAAGTATATGACTCTCACTCAGCTTTCGCACGTCGCGGCACCCGGCGTATCCTTCAAGAACGAGGCAGGAAAGACTCTCTCCTTCGGTAAGGATCACGTTGAGGGACTTTACGCGGTATACGTTATAGGTGAGCCCAGCTCCACCAAGTACGGAGATATCCCTTATCAGTACTATTCTAAAGAGGATTATCCCTTCGCGGTATTCGACGAGAAGGGCAACTTCATCGGTGCGTACGAGTCGCTTCTTGACTGCACCGATCCTTACAACAATAACGGTGCCGTTAACTTCGCTAAGGACTATATGAGCGGAAATACCTGGAACGGAAGCTCCTACGGAGCATCTCCGAGGGCGGCTTACATCCTTATGCGCCGTGATTATAAGTTCGCATCGAACGAGGCGTATAACAATCTCGCTCAGGTTCAGGGCGTTTTGACGATCGATCTTAACGGATTCACTCTCACCGCGGCAAACGACAGAGTTATGTTCTCGTCGTCCATCAAGCCTTGGGTAGTGACCGGTGATTCCTCGATCTTCCCGACTGAATTCTTCTTCATAAACGGTACGATCGAGATCGTTAATAAGGCACTCATCAACTTCGAGCCTTGGGGAACCAAGGACAATATCGACGTTTCGGGTAAGGCGTTCAACTACCGCTTTGATAACGTCGTATTCAAGGCTATCGGAAAGGCAACCACTATCTTCGCTACGACCTCTACCAGCGCAGATACTCCGAACGCTCTTGCATATCCCGAGCTTATCTTCAATAACTGTACCTTTGATATTACGGGTGCCGTAAGCGGTGCTACCGTGTTTAGCCTCGGCAACGGTCTTACCAACATCAAGATAACCGTTAACGGCGGCGAGATCATTGCCGGTGATAAGAGCTTCAAGCTCGTCACAAAGAGCGACGCAACGACCACTAAGCTCGTCTTCACTAAGTCCGAGGACGGTAATTATACCACTATCACGCTTCCCAAGAGCGTTAATGCTCCCGAGGGAGAATTTGACGTTGACGGTGGCAAGGCTGTATTTGTTAAGGTTTCCGAAAATGCGGATACCGTGACCTACAGACTCAGAAACAGTGCAACCGTAAACGTTGATTTCACTCCCAAGATGAGCATCACTCTCGATAACGAATTCGTAGTGAACGTTTACGTTCCTGTAAACAAAGATTTGCAAAATCTTGTAATAGACGGCAAGACGTACGGTCTTGAGGCTCTTAAGAGCATTGCAAAAACGAACGTTGACGGAACGGATTACTATGTATTCAAGATAGCTCTTGGATCCTCCGAGGCGGCAAGCGAGATCACTCTTGCGGCAAGCTTTGACCTTGGCGAGAATACCGCTCGTGCAAGCTATACCTTCTCAATTCCCAAGTACGCTGAGAAGCTTATCAATGGCGGAAACGACGTTGAAAAGACTCTTGCGCGCGACGTTCTTGCTTATATAAGAGCGGCTTACGAATACTTCACCGAGCATAACGAAAAGGCGGAGATCGAAAGAGTATCGGCTCTTATCGACGCTATCATCGGAGACTACGAGGCGGTACCCACCTCAAGCGGTGCGACCAACACGGCGGCACCCGTTAAGAGCGTAACGCTTGATCTCGATGCAAGACCTACAGTTCGCTTCTACGTTACCGACACTGCCGTAGAGTTCTACGCTAGCGGTAAAAAACTTAACACGGTTACGGGTACGGACACCGAAAACGGAGCATACGTAGAGCTTGACGTATACGCATACGCGCTCGCAGAGACTATTACCTACGAGGGCGGAAGCTATCATATATCCGACTTTGTGGGCGGCTCTGTGGGAACCTCTCACGAGGCACTCGTTAACGCGTTTGCTAAGTACGTTGAATCGGCAGCCGATTACAGACGTGCTGTAATTGCGGACTAATGCAAAAGCAAAGTGCAAAGCGCGGTGCGCTAATGCAAAATGCAAAATGAAGAATAGCGGAGTGAATACATTAAAAATTGAATAAAAAAGAAGCTTTTTTCTCAAAAAGCCACCTTAATTATTCACTATTCGTTAACCATTAACCAAAGGGCTTAGCCGAGCAAGTCGGCTAAGCCCTTTATGTTCTATTCTCACAGTATCGCGTCGTTTACTGCGGGTTTTTTCGGCGCGGATGCGCGGTATTCGTTTGGTGTGATGCCCGTTAGCTCCTTAAAGCTTCGGTAGAAGTTTCTTTCACTGCCGAAGCCACAGTCTATCGCGATAGCCACTACGGTGCGCTGGGAGTTCTGCAAAAGATATTTTGCCGCCTCAAGCCTCAAGGTTGAAATGAGGGTTGAGAAGTTAAAGCCCGCCGCCTCGTTTATAGCGCGCGAGAGATATTTTTCGTTATATCCGAGAGCCGCGGCAACGCCTGCAAGAGTGATGCGCTCGCTTTTATGCTCGTCAACGTAGTCGATGACCTTTGCGATAACGCTGTCGTCAACGTGCTTTTTAGTCAGAGGAACGCTTTTCGTATAGTCTCCGATGATATTGTATAAAAAGCCCTTTACCTTGTAGTAGGATACCTTTCCGGTGCGTACCGTGTTAAAAAACGCCTCGTATTCCGAAAGATCAACGGGGAATACCGCACGCTCGCCAACGTTGTTCTGATTCTGGGAAAAGAAGGATTGCAGAAGAGATGAGGCAAAGCTGAATCTGAAATATTCGGTGCCCTCAGGTCTGTCGTACGAATGGGATTGGAAGGGGAAAAGAAGCGCGGCGTGCCACGTCGGTATCCTCTCCGAAGGTCTTCCGAGTATATGAACGGTGAGCTCACCGCTTGTGACCATAAGTATCTCCGCTGTCGGATGTATATGAGAATACATCTTGCATTCCTCGGTATTGCCGAGTGCCTTTGAATGCTCCTTTGCGGTAAACGAGCTTGAATTTTCGCCAAGAGTATTAATAAAATTCATATTTATCCCCCGAAAAGTAACCTTTTGTCATATATAATACCATAAGTTGTCATACAATGTCAAGGGAATTGTGTTATTATATAATTGGCGCAAAATAAAAATATTATTTTAAAGGAGAAAAAACAATGACTAAGAGAAGAATTCTCACAAGCGTTTTGACTCTCGTGCTCGTCGTTGGTCTCGTATTCGGCGTTCTCGCTATGCAGACCTCCGCACTTGATAGCACGGTTGAGGGCGGAGATTGGCTTTCCACCTCGGGCAAGACTCTTGTGCAGTGCTCTGACGAGAACTGTGATCACGATAACTGCTATGCATATTCCTTCGTAGCGGTTGGCGATACTCAGAATCTCAACATCGCTGACGTAAGGGACAGTAATGCGAGCTATATGGCTACGCTTTATAACTGGATCCTTGCGAATCAGGAATCGAAAAACATTCAGTACGTTCTCGGTCTCGGTGATATCACTCAGGCGTATAACAGAACGTATTCGAGCGGTATCTGGGTTCAGGAGTGGCTTAACGCCGCAGAGGCAGTTTCGCTTCTTGACGGTAAGATCGGCTACTCTCTCGTAAGAGGTAACCACGATATCTCCGATGCTACCGACGGCTTCAACGGTGTATTCGGCAGAGGCGATAAGCTCGCGAACGGTGTTGACAACCAGTACTATGAGGACCTCGTAGCTCTTACCGAAAAGACCGACTCCGAGGGCAGAGCAATGGCAGGCTTCCGTAATCCCAAAAAGCTTGAGGACAGCTACCGCAAGATCGAGATCGGCGGTAATAAGTACATAATCTTCACTCTCGACTGGCATCCCTCGAAGGCAGGCGACGCTTGTCTTGCAGAGGGCGAGATCGATTGCCTTACCTGGATAGATAACGTTCTTACCGAGAACTCCGACTATCAGGCTATCGTAACTCTCCACTCGTTCGTATGGTATGATGGCTCCATCACCGACGATGCCGAGGACGTGTTCCCCTATGAGAACCTTGGTGACAGATACGCTAACTGGGGCGAGGTTTCCGAGGTTGGCGGTAACGCAACTCCCGACGAGCTTTGGGACGTTCTTAAGACTCACGCGAACGTTGAGATGGTTCTCTGCGGTCACGTTGACTCCGACGATATCGTAACCACTCAGCTTCGCGGTGACAACGGCAATACCGTTTCCTGCATGCTTATCGACGGTCAGACCATCGACTCTACCGTTGAGCCCGTAGGTCTCGTTGCGGTATTCTACGTTAAGGCTGACGGCTCGGTTATGAACGTTGAGTACGTTTCTACCGTAAGAGATGCTGCAGGCAAGCCCGCATATCTCAGAGCTGAAAATCAGTTCAAGGTAGACCTTGACGTTGACGCTTGGGTTGAGAGCGCAGGCGGAAATATTCCCAAGGCAGACTACGATGCAAAGACCTTCCATCTCGTTCTTGACGACGATTCCGACGCTACTACTATTAACACCTATTACGGTGGATACAACACCTGGGAGGAGACTCTTTCCGCTATCCATTCCTGGAACGGCAAGCTTAAGATAGAGGTAAATAAGACTTGGAATATCGTTATGTCCAAGGACTACACCTACTCTAACGAGGTCACCACAAGCCAGCTCGATCATAACAAGGCTTGCGAGTGTAAGAGTAAGACGGTTCTCGATATGAACGGCAAGACCTTCACTCTTGCAGACGGAACCACCTTCCTTCCTATGTACAACACGAAGAACAGCTACCGCGCATCCTTTACCGTTAAGAACGGTACGATGGTATTCAACGGCTCCGCACAGGGCGTTGTAACTCAGCACGGACATCCCAGCAACGCAAAGGGAAGCGTTATTGACGTAAACCTTATCGACCTTAACGTTAAGTATGCATCCGGTGCTAAGGGCGACTTCGTTCACCCCTTCAGCATGAGCGCGGCATCCGGTACTAAGAGCTCGGTAAACCTCAACGTTACCAACTGTAACATTGACGCTTCTGCGGCAGGCACCGTAACTCTCTTCAATCTCAGTGATAAGCACAACGATAACGACGTAATGCTTACCATCAAGGGCGGAAGTATCAAGGGCGGCGCGGTTGCAAGCACCACCTTCGTTAAGCAGAATTACCCCGGTGACAGCATTACCTTCATCCCCGGTGCAGACGGAAATTACACCACCTTCACCTATGCTGATAACACTCAGCTCAGCGGAGTATTCTATTCCGAGACCGAGGGCAAGTACCTTGAGTTCGCGGCTCCCACCGAAAAGGACGGAGCGTACGCTTCCGCACTCGTAGCATCTGACGTTATCGTTACCAAGTACGGTACCATTCCTACTCAGTATCAGAATACAACTACGTATCCCTTCTTGCTCTTCAAGAACGGAACCGTTATCCACGGATCGAGTGACTGGCATACCCTTATTAATAGTACGATAAAGGGAAACGTGAATTATCAGAGCGGTTGTACGCTTCTTCTCAGGGCGGATTATACTACGGATAATGCATCGGGAAGCCCCTCTTGGTTCGCTCCTATAGACGATCTCGTTATCGATCTTGACGGACACGTGCTTACTCGTGGCTCAAAGCATTTGTTCCAACCCTTTGGAACCGAGAGCACCGCGCATTCTACCAAGATAACCGTTATAAACGGAACTCTTAAAACCACCGGTGCGCATGCTATTATAGTATATAATAACAATTCCAACAACACGGCTTTAGATACCTTTGATTTCATATTCAATGGAATCACATTTGACTTGAGCACTAGCACCGAGAACGGAATCGCGGTAGCTTATACTGACGGAACCGCACAGGGTATTAAGTCCACGATAACTCTTAACGACTGTACAATAAACCTTGGTTCTAAGGTAATGAAAACCGCGATCTTCAGTCTTAACGAGTCTAAGGGAAATAAGAACGATATTACCGTAACTATAAACGGTGGTACTCTTAAGGCTGATAACATGGCTACACTTGAAGCTAACACTATGGCAACTTATAGTGTAGAGCGTGAGAGTGGCAAGGGTTCTCCCGATAAAGTTATACTCGGTAAGGGCACCGACGGTAAGGAATTACAGGTAGTAGTTCCTAACGGTACTGAAGTTCCCTCGGTTAAGTTCGTTCTTACCGCAGGTAACCACGTTCTTGTCAAGAATGCAGACAGTGGCTCTAATACCTCATACGTTTTGAGAAACGTTACCACCGCTTACGGAGATATTCCCGTTAAGTATCTTGACGAGACTCAGTATCCCTTCGTAGTATTCAAGGACGGTGCGGCTATCCACGCCTTCTCCGATTGGTATACCTTCATTCAGACCGACGTATATAAGAACACCGTTTACCAGTCGGGATGCACAATTCTTCTTCGTAAGAACTATACCACCGGTACGGATTCCACGGACAGTCCCTCGTACTTCCACGTAATCAAGGATATGACGGTTGACCTTGGCGGTCACGTATTTACCCGTGGCTCTAAGCATATGTTCCAGCTTATAAGCTATGCCGACACAACCTACAATCCTTCTATCACGATCACTAACGGAACGCTCAAGTCCGGCGGAAGCCTTGCTCCCATTTGCTTCAACAATAATAAGGGAAATACGAGCATAGATCATTTCACCGTTACCTGTGAGAACGTTACCTTCGACGTAAGCTACAATACCACCGGTATCGTAACCTGCTTTAAGGACGGAACTGTAGGCTCGGAGAACACCGTTATTCTTAAGAACTGCACGATCTCACGCGGATCCTCTACCTCCAGCCAGACACTCTTCTCGCTCGTTGAGACTGCAAAGGATGGCAATACCGTTCCCGAGAACAAGGTTGACGTTAATATCGTGCTTGACGGCGGCACCTTCACCGCAAGCTCCCTTAAGGGACTTACCTTCGCTACCTTCAGCGCAGAGCGTGAGAGCGGCGCAGGTTCTCCCGATAATATCACCTTCAAGAACTCCTTCACCGTAAGAGTTCCCAAGGCTTACGCAATTCCCGAAACAACGTTTGCTTTCGCAGTGGATGAATATGACTTCACCAAGACCTCCGAGGATTCAAGCTACGCTTACTACACCTTCGTAAGCAAGAACGCAGAGCCTGAAGAACCCGAGGAAGAGCCCGCTAAAGATTTCGTAATAGAGGGCTACGGAGAGGTTCCTGCTGCATACGCTGACAAAGAAGCGTATCCATTCCTTCTCTTCTACAACGGCGAGTTTGTCGAGGGCTATCTTACGATGACTAAGGTGCTTGAAAAAACTCAAACTCTCGTTGATACTGCTTCAGAGAGAGAAGTATGCGACACTGTTTACGTGGTGATGCGCAGAAATGTTGACTCAGTTTCGGAGTCCTTGAACGCTATGACGTTGCTTGGAAAAATGGTCGTTGATATGCAGGGATATATGCTTCGCAATACATCAGCATCTACTAAGAGCATTATAAACTCCTTCATTAACTACAACAATATTAATAATTCAAACGTAGTAGGGCATCTTTCAAATCCCGCAGAGATTACCTTTAAAAACGGAACGTTGAGAAATGAAGGCTCTTACCACATGTTCGGATTCGATATGACCGATGGTAGCGTACTGGCACAGACGTTTAAGGAACAGGGCTACAAGGGCAAGAAAATCACCTATAATTTCGAAGACGTAGAGTTCCAGGCAGTAAATAAAGAGATTATGCGAAACTGGAATAAGAAGGGAGAGGGAATAAGCGTTAACGTTAATGTTAAAGATTGTACATTCAACTTCACCGGTATGAAGAACAACCTCGCAATGTTTAACTGCACCGGTACCGATATCGTTTACGATCTCAAGATCACAGGTAATACCAACGTTATAGCATCCGATCTGAACAACAATAATCTCTATAATGTTGCAGTGAACGATACCGTATCTATCAGTGGTAACGTAACGCTTACTCAGACTACAAACACAACTCCTTCCTTCGTCTATGAAGCAGGAGCAAAATGCACATTCGTTCCCGTATCGAGCGCAGATGGTAAGTACGTATATAAGCTTGGCGTTAAGACTGCGTACGGCGTGATCGTTCTTGATTATGCAGACGTTGAAAAGAACCCCATCGTTATCTTCAAGGCTGACGGAACGTTTGTTGGCGGTTATAACTCTATATCAACCGCAATAACTGCTGCAGGTCTTGTTTCCGGCACAGGCTCTAAGGTTGGCGGTGCTGATTGCGTAATTCTTCTCAGAAATAACGTTGAAATTGCTAACACAGGCAACGTAACCGGTTATAAGAATAACGTTGTTATAGACCTTAACGGTTATACGATGAATTCTACCTCAGCTTGTCTTGTAACTCTTACAAACTCCGCAAGCAGCGGTACCGATAAGACTTACGGTACAGTTACGTTTAAGAACGGAACTATCTGCTACTCCGCAGGCGGTACAACTTCTTCCGTAATCAGAGCTAACGGAGCAGAGGGCGTTTATACCTTTAACTTTGAAAACGTAACCCTTTCCACCACCAACACTACGCAGACCTCAAAGATCTACTTCGTAATCAGCACGTCAGGCTCAAGTAAGGCTGATCAGGTTGTAAATTCTACGTTCACAAACTGCGTATTCGATTACAGCAAGGCTCAGACAATTGCCTATGCATTCGGATCGGGCGGCGGCGCAGCTATCAATGCGGTTCTCGTTAACTGTGACGTTATCGCAGGAAACAACAACGCGCTCACGTTCGTGGATAATGCAAACAATAAGCAGGCTCTTGCTTATTATACAGGCAGTGCTATCAACGATACTCTTACCGTTGTAGGTAATATTGAGTACGTTCTCAATAATGGCGTTTCTGCCCCCACCTTGACCTACACGGTAGACGGTGTTGAGTGCGTATTCGTTAAGGCATCTGCAAACGATACTACCACTACCTATAAGCTTATGCCCAAGGTAATGGTAGATTACAAGATCAAGACCAGCGTAACCCTTTGGTCTAACTTCGTATACAATATCTATATTCCTTCTGCAAACGTAAACGGCTTCACCGTTAACGGCAATACCGTAGAGTATACCACCGAGACTATCGGTGACGTTGAGTACTACGTAGTTAAGGTAGACCTTCCCGCAGGCGAG
>JBGVKA010000212.1:0-5723 GCA_045129715.1 Eubacteriales bacterium
AAAGGAGTTTGTAAAAAAACTCTCGAAAATGACGGAGATATTTATATCTACGTCGATCGTTCCAAAGTTTATGGGAATCAGAGCAGAAAGAATAATGCAGGAGTTTCCCGAAATACCTCCGGAGCATATATATATGGGCTCACGTAAGGATAAGCTTAACGTAGATATACTCTTTGACGATGGTATGCACAACGTGTTTAAATCGAATGCCGCGTATCCAATTCTTATGAGAAAGCCTTGGAATCAATCGGCAACCGGAGTTCTTGCGGTAAATAATTATGACGAATTTCTCAAGCTCGTTGAGGTTATTACGAATAGCTATTCTGTAAAATCCGATGTTTTTGAGGATCCCGAGATCGTTGTTCTCGTTGGTCCATCCGGATCGGGGAAGACCACTATCGCAAAAAAACTTATAGAAAGATCCGATAAAATCGAAAAGCTCGTAAGCTACACAACGAACGATCCTACAGAAAGAAAGAAGAACGACTGGTATAACTACGTATCTAAGGCGGAGTTCTTTAAGATGATGGAAGACGGTGTGTTCTTTGAATCAACGATGTATGCGGGACACGGATACGGCTCAACCAAGGAAGACGTAACGAAGATAATTGAAAACAAAAAGATCGTTTTGGCGGCAATGGATATTTGCGGAGCGATGTCTCTCAAAACCAATTTTAAAAACGTTTTGACGGTGTACGTCAACTCGGATAAGAGAAGTCTTCTTAGATCCATTCTTGAAAAGAACTGCTCAAACGACGATAAGGTAAATCGAATCATTTCGATCGATGACGAAAGAAGAAACGAAGAAATTTGCGACTTCGTCGTTGATAGCAGAGACGTCGATAAGGCGGTAGATAGTATTCTTGAGTACTTGAATTTAAAGTAATAAAAAGCTGTTAGCACGGCACCTTGATCGGTGGAATGTTAACAGCTTTTTCTTTGTTTTTTAAAAATCGATATTTAATACGTGGCAGAACACATCACTTGAAACGAGGCGTATACGATGAGGGGGCACTCTTTTTCTTTGCTTCTTTCCCTGATTTGCCTATAAGCTTGCGCACGAAAATTGAAGAAAGGATAACGAATGCGTAGCCAAACGTGAAGAGGATCGTTGCCGCAAAAACGGTAGAAGCACTGAACACGAAATCGGTGCTTGCTTTACGGATCGTGAAGAATACTACGTTAAATGCAACGCAAAGAGTTGCGTAATGAATAAGATATTTAACGGCGGTAGGGAATTTCGTTACGGAGAAAACGAATTCCATAGAGCTCGTTACCATTGAAAACGCAAGGATCGTGATGAATCTTGAGAAGGTCATCGAAAGCCCCTTGGAATTCACAAAATTCGAGAATATATAAAACGCTATGGAAATGAACACGGTGTACATACAAGCGTGTGAGATAAACTTTTCTGTTTGCTTCATTTTTAAACTCCTATGTGTATTGACAACATATTGTAACACATTATTCGATACTTTTCAAGAGAAAAACGGAAAGTTAACAAAATAATCGTTAAAAACGAGACAAACCGTATCTATTAGCGCAGAATGAATAAAAATTCAAAATATGCACGAGAACGGTTGACATTTGCCACTAAAAATATTATAATAATTACGCAATAACTTTATAAGAGGTGCTATTATGAACAGAAGTGCAGCAAGAGAAAACGCATTTATTCTTCTTTTTGAAGCAGAGTGTCGCTCTGACGAAACGGCTCTTGAAATTTTCGAATACGCTGAAAATTTCAGAGAGTTTGAAATCGACGAGTACGTCAAAAAGGCATTCTTCGGCGTTCACGAAAGAAAGAAGGAGATTGGAGAGCTCGTAGAGCCCGCGCTTGTAGGCTGGAACAAAAAGAGAATTTCTCCCGTTTCGAGAGCAATAATTTCGCTTGCAGTATACGAAATGCTTGCTATGGAGGACGTTCCCGCGTTGGTTGCGATCAACGAGGCGGTAGAGCTCTCCAAAAAGTACGATGATGAAAAAGCGTTCACCTTCGTAAACGGTGTTTTGAACGCGGTAGCAACCGAGCTTAAGATAAAATGAGCGGTTTATTTCTCGGAATAGATACGAGTAATTATACGACCTCGGTAGCCTTGATAGACGAATCGGGAAGGCTCCTTGCCAATATTAAATATCCGCTACCCGTCAAGGCAGGGGAACACGGCTTGCGCCAATCGGACGCCGTGTTTTCGCATATCAAAAACCTTCCGCTTGCTATGAATGATGCAAGAGAGATAATCGCCGATAATAAGATAATCGCGGTTGGCGTCAGCTCAAGACCGAGAAATCTTGATGGATCGTATATGCCATGCTTTCTTTCCGGAGTTGCTGCGGCAACGTCTGCGGCAACCGCATCGGGAGCTCCGCTGTATACGTTTTCCCATCAGTGCGGACACGTGATGGCGGCACTTTATTCGTCGGGAAGATTTGATCTTATGGACAAAGAATTTGCGGCTTTTCACGTTTCGGGCGGAACTACCGAGCTTCTTAAGGTGTTTCCCGAGAACGAGGGCTTTGTTGCAGAGCATATCGGGGGAACGAGGGATCTTAACGCAGGTCAGGTGATCGACAGGATCGGAGTTATGATGGATATGCCGTTCCCGGCAGGTAGGCATATAGAGGAGTACGCGCTCAGGAATGAGAACAAAATACCCCAAAAAAAAATATCTTCGGAAGGGCTTTGGATAAATCTTTCGGGACTTGAAAATATGGCAAAGAAGCTTTACGACGATACGGCGAGCAAGGAGCTCACCTCTGCTTTCGTGCTCGATTACGTCGGAAATTCACTTCTTGCTTTATGCGAGGCGTATGAAGAGAGATTCGGAAGATCGGAATTAGTATTCTCAGGCGGTGTTATGAGCAATTCGATCATCAAAGAGAAGCTTGCGAAAAGCTTCACGTCCTCCTTTGCCGAGCCTGCATTGTCGGCGGATAACGCGGTAGGCATCGCTTATCTTACCTTGAGAGCATACAACAAAAACGTTTAATAACGGAGTTTATATGGATATTTCCGCACTTAGAGAAAGGGAAATACGTTCCGAGCTTTCCGTGTCGGAGCTTAACGCTTACGTTAAGCGGATGTTCGACTCCGACCGTGAGCTCAGTGCGATAAGCGTCGTTGGCGAGATATCGAATCTGACGCTTCACAGAACGGGGCATATTTACTTTTCACTGAAGGATGAGTTTTCACAAATCAAGGCAGTGATGTTTCGCTCCGCGGTATCAAGCTTAAAATTCGTTCCCGAAAACGGAATGAAGGTAATAGCGAGATGTAGCGTAAGCGTTTACACGGCAACCGGAAGCTATCAGCTTTACGTTAACAATATGCAGCCCGACGGTGTCGGTGCGCTTTATCTTGCATACGAGCAGCTTAAAGCGAAGCTTGATGCCGAGGGACTGTTTTCGGCCGAGCACAAGAAGGATATACCGCTATATCCCAAGTCGGTCGGTGTAATAACGTCCCCCGCGGGAGCCGCAGTAAGAGATATCATCAACGTTACGGGAAGACGTTTCCCGTCTGCTAAAATATATTTGTATCCGTCACTCGTGCAGGGAGACGGAGCGGAGCGCAACCTTATCGATGCGCTTGACTATTTTGAAAAAAGCCGTCTTGCAGACGTTATAATTATCGGCAGAGGCGGTGGATCTATCGAGGATCTGTGGGCATTCAACGGAGAAATGCTTGCAAGAAAAATATTCGAGTGTCAAACGCCTATAATTTCAGCCGTTGGACACGAAACCGATTTCACAATTTGCGACTTCGTTGCGGATATGAGGGCTCCGACTCCATCTGCGGCTGCAGAAATAGCGGTTCCCGATACGAGAGAGCTCACACTCAGGCTTGCGGATTTATACGACCGTATGGCAAGTGCGCTGAATCTTTTGGCAATAAGAGCCGAAGAGAGACTCGAGCGCGCAAGATCGAGCTCGATCTTCAAGGACACAACTGCTATGTTCAAGGAAAAGGCGGAATCTACCGAGCGCGCAAGGGAGATGCTTTTGAGCCTGATGGACGAAAAGATCAAGTGCTTATATAACGATTTGGCTGTCGCCGCGGGCAAGACAAACGCATTAAGTCCTCTTGCAACGATAGCGCGAGGATATCTCGTTGCGACGAACGATAGCAAAAATGTGATAAGAACCGTCGATGACGTTGCGCTCGGAGAAAAAATAACGCTAAGAGTTGCGGACGGT
The DNA here is from genome assembly GCA_045129715.1 of Eubacteriales bacterium. Taxonomy (GTDB): domain Bacteria; phylum Bacillota; class Clostridia; order Oscillospirales; family CAG-272; genus UBA1740. The sequence goes on from JBGVKA010000212.1 coordinate 4,198, forward strand.
ACGCTCAGTGCAACGGTAGACGGAAAAGAGGGAATTTAAATGAGTAATAAGGAATTGACCTTTGAGGCGGCAATGACTCGCCTTGAGGAAACTATATCAAAAATGGAGGTAGGCTCGCTTACTCTTGACGAGTCTATCGAAGAATTCGAAAAGGCACTTGGCTTGATCAAGCATTGTGAAAGCAAGCTTGCCGTGGCTAAGGATCGAGTAAGAATATTGACGGTCGGTGCTGACGGTGCGGTTACCGATGCTCCTTTTGAAGAAGAATGAGAATAGACGTTTATCTTTGCGAAAACGGACTTGCAGCAAGCAGGACCGAGGCGAAAAAGTTCATTACCGCAGAGGCGGTCAAGGTGAACGGTGCGGTAGTCACCAAGCCTGCCTTTGACGTTCCTTTAGATGCTGACGTTACCGTTGATAAAAGCTCAAAAAAATACGTTAGCCGAGGCGGAATAAAGCTTGAGGCGGCACTTGATACGTTTGACGTTGATCCCGTAGGAAAGCTTGCGATAGACGTCGGAGCTTCAAGCGGCGGATTCACGGATTGCCTTCTTAAACGAGGCGCAAAGCACGTTATAGCCGTTGATTCGGGAACTCTTCAGCTCGTTACATCATTGAGAGAGGATCCGAGAGTGACGTCGGTTGAAAATTACAACGCGAGATATATGTGCGCTTCCGACCTTGAATACGTTCCGAATCTCGCGGTTATGGACGTATCGTTTATCTCGGCAACGTACATTATAAAGCCTATCTACGATTGTCTTTCGGAAGGCGCGGACTTTATCTGTCTTGTAAAGCCTCAGTTTGAGGTAGGACGCTCTAACGTCGGCAAGGGCGGGATAGTAAAAAGCGAAAAAGCCCGCAAGGACGCTCTTGATTCTGTGATACTGTACGCAAAAAGCGTTGGATTTGAATATATATCTCACATCACCTCTCCTATTATGGGCGGTGACGGAAACGAAGAATACCTTGCCCATTTCAGAAAGTGACGGGCAACGGATAGGTGAAAGCAATGAAAAGAATTTTTATCGTTACTAATCCCAAAAAGGATACGGCTTATGCCGTAACGAAAAAGACCGCGGCATTTTTACAGTCGTACGGTGCCGAAATATTTATGTTCTCTTCGGAAAGCGGTGCCGATCTAAAGGACTGTACGCACGTCTCGGAGCTTCCTTCAGCAATTGATCTTATCATAGTTATCGGAGGAGACGGATCGTTTATCGATGCCGCAGGATATTCCGAGAGCTCAGGTGCGCCCATAATAGGCGTAAATCTCGGAAAGGTGGGTTATCTTAACGAAATAGAGCCGGATGAGATCGAAAGCCTCGGCAAGATCTTTTCGGGAGAGTACAAGATAGTTGAAAAGATGCTTCTTGAGGTCATGTCAGAGGACGATGGCGGATATATACCGATAGACAGGCGCGCGGTAAACGACGTTGTAATATCGAATCAAGAGCATCTTGAAATCTCCGATTTCGTGGTTTACAGTAAGGACGGAGGCGTGAGATACCGTGCTGACGGAGCAG
>JBGVKA010000213.1:0-3288 GCA_045129715.1 Eubacteriales bacterium
GCCTCCTTTTCTGCGGTGGAGCCATTCCACCGTTTCGCGCATAAGCTTGAAATTGAGTTTACGCATTGGGAAGACCTCGCACGATTCCCTGAAGCTCACCGTCGTACCATATAAAGAGGGTATAATGAGTTTTTGCGCGGGGCATAAGCTCCTCGTCTGCAACTCCGTCACCGGTCAGCCTCACCCTCTTGTTGAAGACGAGCTCCGTTGCATCCTTTCCCGAGTCAAAGCTTATCTCCGCGTAATAATCCTCGTCAACGGTGCTTGGGATATTGACGGTAAGCTCGCTCACCTCACCGAGTCGGTAGCTTCTTCCGTGCAAAAGCGTAACGCTGCCGCCGTCGATACTTACGGCATCTCCGCTTATTGAGGGGAGTGCAGAAAAGGTATCCGCTCCGTTTCCGATCTTGATTTTTGGAAGTCCCGTATCGGACTTGAGTATTGCGATCTCACCGTCGGGGATGACCGCATCGTAGGACTCCCACTGTGAACGGGTGCCGCGCAGATGTCTCACACTTTTTATCATAAGAGCACCTCCCCGCTTGAAATATCTCTTTTATTCGGAGCCGACGCATCGATTACGGTATCGGCTATATGCAAAAGGCAGAGCGTGATCTTCTCAAGAAGCGCGGCGTTTTCCTCGGCAAGACGCTCCTTCATCTGTGAAAGGCTTTCGTCACCCATCGAAAGATAGAGGGGAAGATCTCCGCTGACGATGTCTCTGAAAAGACTCGAAAGAGAGTGACCGTCGGATATTCCGGTGGGGATATCGTCGGCAAGCGAGCCCTCGCCCTCGGAGCAAACGTCGTCAAGAAGCATATTGAAACGCTCTATTATGAAGAGCGAAAGCTTATCGAACGCCGCCTTCATTTCAGCCGACGTGTATCCCTTTCCGCCAAAAGCGGTGGGAGCCGTAGGCCTTGAGGGAAGTGAGGATATCTTCAAGTCGTTGATCTCGGAGTCTAAAATTTTAGTTGTATTCATAGGTTCCTTTCTTTTATCTGTTTCGTTTTATATTTCCTTTAACGCGGAATCTGTAAGCAATTACGGAGATGGCAAAGGGTGAGGCAAACTCGTCCGAATAGAGAGCTATATCCTTTTCTATCCACCCCTTCTCCTTCTCGCGAAGCGGAAGAGTGTATACGCTGTCCGTCGTGAGAGACAGATTCGAAAAATCCACGTCCGCGAAGAAGAATTCGCTGCTTGGGAAATCTGCGATCTCCTTGTATCCGCCAACGTCGGTGCCGACCTCACACGTTATCCTGCCGCAAAGAAGTGCGCGGCACTTAACGATAAGAGAGTTCTTTACCGTGTTTTTTGTAAAATGAGGTATCGAGCAATCGTCTCTTTTCGTTTGAACGGCGTATCTTGTCGCGTGAGCGGCAAACGAGTAGTAATACGGGTGCAGAACGTCCTCCCACGCACTCTTGTAGTCCTCCTCGTCAAAGCCCTCGGAATCTCTGAGATACGGAGGAGCAACACCGCGCATATCCGTGTTAAAAATAAAGGCTTGGCCGTCACCCGTGGCAAAAATAAGCCTATCTGCTATGGAGATAACGTGCGTGGCGGGACAAAAGGCACCGCCGTGCTTTTCTTCGGTCGGATACACCTCAAAGCGTTTGCCGTCCCCGTTAACGTAATAAACGGTCTCACCGTTCTTTTTTATGCTGAAAACGTCAGCGTATACCTTCGCGTCCGTCCTTTCGTGAGCGTAAAATCCATCGTGTGCCGTGGGAGAATAGCGGTATACCGTTTTGTCGTTTTTGTAAGATCCTATACCGCAGAGGTAAAACCACTCGTATTCGACGTCACCCGATCTTGATACGAAGGTAGCTCTTGAGTCTGCAAGATATATTTTTCCCTCTGCAAGAACCACGAGATATCCCTTCCAAACGGCAAGCTTTATCTCCTTAAGGTTCTCTGAAAGTAATCTTTTGTTTACATTACTCGACCTTGTGGCTATACTTCTCTCAAGATTGATGTTTTTCTTGCAAAGCGCACTTATGCCCTTGTCACTCACGAAAACGGGATCGTCGAAGAAGGATATAGCATCTCCTCTTGCAAGAAATCCCGAGTGAACGTAGGATACGGGATATATCTTCGTCAGAACGTCTACCCCCGTCGCGCTCGGCGTGTGGTAATAGATGCTACCGCCTCCGTCGTCTCCCGCCTTGAATACCGCGAGTGAGTCTCCGACGGCTAAAAGAGCCGTATTGGCAAAGCTACCCGTTCCGTCCTTGAAGTAATTCATTTCTCCGAAGTAAAGGGGGTGGTTTTCTCCGGAGCGGTCGAAGGATGAGTAGAAGCAGACTCCGGGATATTTTGGATTTCCCGTCAAAAAGATACGACCGTCAAAGCTCTCTGCCACGGTACATTCCGTGATCGCCTTCGATACTGCGTCACCGTCTCTGAGATTTGAGGAAATGAAGCCCGTCTGTCGGTCGCCGTAGTCCTCCCGTGAGCTCGAGAGGAGGCCCTTGACGGTTATACTTCGCCTCTCCGATCCCGCTTCGCTGTCGATATAGAGCGAGATGGATCTGCAGAGCCCGTTTTCACGTATAACGCTGTAGTCAAGCGCGTTTTCTCCGTCGGTAACCTCGATCACCTCGACGGTCGGATTATGGAGCTTGAGCTCGATGCGTACGGTATCCCTTTTCTTGTTATAATATTTCAGAGTGTTGCGTAGTAAGTCGTAGTTTTCTATCGTTTCAAAGCGTTCGGCGTCCGCTGAATAGCATACGCACTCAAGAGAATCGCATCCGTCAAACGCGGTTTCCGAAATGCTCTTGAGTGACGCGCCTATATAGAGCCTCAGAAGGCTTGAGCATCCCTTGAAGCAGAGGTCGGATATCAGAGCTACGGTGTCGGGCAACGCCACAAGCGCAAGTGAGGTGCAGTTTTTAAAAGCACCCTCTCCGAGATAAGAAACTCCGCTTGCTATATGGCATTCGGTAATGCTTTTGTTGTCCGCGAAGGCGTAAGCCTCCACGCCCTTGACGTGATAATACGAGGAGCCTATCTTAACGCGGGAGGGAACGTATATGGACGACGCCTCACCCGTGATTCCCGAAACCGAGCACTCGTTCTTTTCCACGTCGGTTACAACGTAGCGAAGTCCCTTGGTGGCGAATGCGTGAAGCTCCTCGGAGGGCGTGGTATACTGCTCGTAAAAGTATCCGGTCAAGAGGTTTCTCTGCTCGTATTCGGTGCCGTCAACGTGAGTCGTCGGAACGTATACCTCGGAGCTCGTTTCTCTTATCCTTCCGGAAAAACCGTCCGAGATCATAA
>JBGVKA010000214.1:0-7500 GCA_045129715.1 Eubacteriales bacterium
CTTTCAACCGCGGTCTTAACGTCGTTGAGGTTGGAGTGTCTTGCTCTCACGGTAACGATATAGCCGTTTACGATGTTGGAAACTACGCCTGCATCGTATACCTCACCGATAGGAGGCATATCAAGGATAACGTAATCGTAGGTGCTCTTCCACTCGTTTACAAGCTCTGTCATACGGTAGCCCGAAAGAAGCTCGGAGGGGTTCGGGGGGATCTTTCCGCAAGAGAGGATATCGAGAGAGGTGCTCTCGTATGCGAAGGTAAGCTTCGAGGTATCGGTCTCGATGCCTGCGAGAAGCTCGGAGAGTCCGCTCTTGGATTCCTTGGCGAAGAGCTTCTTGAAGGCGGGGCATCTCATATCGCACTCTACGAGGAGGACCTTCTTGCCGAGGTTGGCAAGAGAAATTCCGAGGTTTGCGGAAACTACGGTCTTACCTGCTGCGGCAACATCACTCGTTACCGCGAACACGGGGTTCTTAGCTGCCGCCGCGGCAAAGATAACGTTTGTACGGAGAGAATTGAACGACTCTGCCATATAGAAGGGAGAATCCTCGGAAAGAAGCTTGTTGTTGTAGTTTCTCGGAACGGCCGTCTGGTCGCCCTTCTTCATCTTCTTATATTTTCTCATTTCAGCCTGCTCCTCGGAGGTCGAGAAGGAAGGAATTACGCCGACGATGGGATAGGAGAAATTCTCCTTTATCGACTCCTCGTCGTAGATGGACTTATCAAGAAGAGTTTTTACGAAGAAGATACAGTAGGTTATAACTGCCGCTACGACTGCAAGGATAAAGCCTACCTTAAGGGGCGAGGACTTTACCGCGGATACGTCCGACTCATCGGAGAGGAAGCTCGTAGACGCTACGAGGTCGCTCTCGTTATTGCTGAGCTTATCCTTAGCAACGTCGGGGAATACGTCCTGAATAGCCTTGGTTACGGCATAGGTAGTCTTGCGGTCGTCACTCTTTACGGTGATGGAGAAGGTACAGGTTGTCTCGTCAGCAGACTTCTTTGCGCTGAGCATATTCTTGACCGCCTTTATGCACTCGGACTTACTGTCGATGCCGAGAACCTCGCAAAGACCGTGCTCGTCAACGGCTGCCTCAGCGGGTGCGTCGTGAGTTGCGAGCTCAACGCAGGTTGCGGCAATGGAGGTCGATGCAACGGTAAGGTTGGAGGTCGTATAATCCTCGGGAGAGTTGTTGGTTACGATAAACGTAGCCGTAAACTGATAGCTTGGCTTATCCAAGAACTTGGAGTAAACTACTCCGATAGCTCCGAGAACTATTGCGGCGAGCAACATAAATACGAAGCTCTTTTTGAACACCTCAATAAGATATCCAAAGGTGATTTCTTTTTCTTTCTTCTGATTTTCCATTTCGGAAATTCCTTTCGCTTTGTGGTTTATTTTAATGTTTTTAAAATCTGATCAAATACCGTCGGCATCCCCGGTAAGCGCACGGAAGGAGACCTCCGCACTCTCGGGATCCATTGTCGCACCGACGTCGTAAAGCTTTACGCCCGAAATTATTTTATTAAGAACGGACAAAGACTTAAGAGCCGCTCTCGGCTCGTTTGGAATATACACCTGAGATGCAAAGCGAGTCAGAGCATCGGAGGTAGTTATTTTCGTAGCACTCGGAGTCTCGGCTCTGCCTATAAAGGCAACGGCTTCAAGAGGGAGCATTTCGGCAATTCCGTATCCCTCCTTGCCTCTCCAAGGCGTTCCTGCGGCGTAGACCACACCGTCTATCACGCGGAGGATGGGCTTGTCTCCGTTGAGCACGTGCACCTTATCTCCAAAGCGTTCAAGCCAAAGCCTTATATGAGTGGTCTTACCAACTCCGCTTCGGGCAGTGAACGCGTACGCGCGTCCCTTATACGCTATGACCGCTCCGTGAAATACCACGGCGTCAAAAAACGGGAGCTGCTCGGCTATTTTTCGGTAGAGCGCGATGCTTTCAAGATATCCCGCACCGTACTTTATTTCCGATGCCATAGCCTCGCTTCTTATATCGTCGTCCGTAACCTCGACGGTGAGATCTACCTCTTCCGAGGTCGATCTGTAATCCGCCGTCAGCTGCTCGACGAAGCCAAGCCGCGTTTTAGCCTCTACGTTGAGTCCTGCTAAAGATAGCTTCATATTAATTTTCCTTTTCGTACACCGCGATGAACGGTTCGTTTCCGTATCCGTAGGATATTCCCGAGGGCTTACCTTCGGAGGAATATATTACGTTTTTGAGCTTTATGCAGTTATAGAACGCTTCGTCCTCTATAAGATAGAGTCTGTCGAATATCTCTACCGTGGTGAGCTTCTGACAATCAACGAAGGCACTCTTACCTATCCTCTCAAGATTCTTGGGGAGGGACACGCTCTCAAGCGAGTAGCACTCCGCAAAGGCGAGATCGGGAAGATACTTGACCGCATCGGAAAGGTCAACGGTCTTAAGACTGTCACAGCGCGAGAATGCGTTCTTTCCTATAGCGGTCACACCGTCGTGCATCGTGAGCTCAACGAGGCGCACGCAATATTCAAACGCTCCCTCGCCTATTGAGGTAAGCTTTTCGGGAAGAGCTACGCTCAAAACGTTTTCACAGTACTGGAAGGCTCTTGCTCCTACGGTGAGAAGCTCGGTGCCGAAGGTGAGATATTTAAGCTCTACGCATCCGCGGAAGGCGTCGTCCTCGACAGTCCTCAGCTCACGCGGAAGCTCTACCGTTTCTGCGGCAATGCCGACGAAGGCGTTTCTGCCTATCTTCTCTATGCCCGAATAAAGTCTTATCCAAGTAACCGACGTGCACTCAAAGAATGCGTAATCGGGAACGTAATACTCAAGCGAGCGAAGGTCAAGGCTCTTAAGAGAGGAGCACTTTACAAATGCGTACTCACCGAGCTTATTGACTCCGCTAAGGTCTACGTCCTTTACGAGCGAGCAGCTTTCAAAGGCACGCTCTCCGACGTACTTAAGCTTAGCGGTAAGGGTTATATTTTTGAGCGCGGAGCAGGCTCTGAAGGCTTCGCCCTCAACGTACTCCACACACTCGGCATTCGTCACCGTTTCAAGCTTTGCGCAGGAAATGAAGGCGGCGTAGCCGATGCTTTTTACGGTTGTGGGAATGGTTACGCTCTTAAGTGAGGTGCACTGTCTGAACGCATCGTCACCTATCTCGACGTATCCCTCGGGGACGGTGACCGACGTTATACCCGTATCCGAGGCTACGCCTATGGGAACTGCGGTAAGTCCCTTGCCGAAAACGAGCTCGGTAAGAGATGAGGTGCCCGCAAGAAGAGATTCGCCTACTTCGGTCACGCTATCGGGAATAACGAATTTGGTAAAGCCGGTTGCAACGAAGACGTCGTTGCCTATCTTGGTCAAGGTTTTGGGAATAGATACAGAGGAAAGCTTCGTGCAATTCTGGAAGGCTCTGTCGTCTATCTCGGTTATTCCCTCACCGAGAACCGCTTTAGTGAGTGAGGTGCATTGATAGAAGGCGTCGGCAGGAACCTTGCCTATTGCTCCGGGGAGCGTTATCTCGGTAAGATTTACGCAATAGCCGAAGGCTCTTTCTCCGAGAGTCCTGAAGCCCTCACCGAAGGTTACGGTCTTAAGAAGAACGCATTTTGAGAAGGCTTCCATGCCTATCTCCTCAACGCCTCCGAGAACTACGTTCTCAAGGACCGACGCGGAATCGAACGCGGAGTCCGAAATTTTCTTCGTTGCGGATGAAATAAATATCTTATTCAGCTTTCCGCTTGACGCGAACGCCGAGGATATGTATTTTACGGTATCGGGAACCGTCAAGGCTATCAAGCCCGAAACTCCGTCGTATGAGGTCGTTGGAACCGCGTACGAGGTCTTTTTTACGGTTTCACCGTCAAGCTGGGGATTGTATTTGATAAGAACGCCGTCACCGACTATTACGAGCTCGTCGGTAAGGGACTTGTAGTACTCGGTAAGATGGAAGGCGTGTCCGCCTATTTCCTTTACGCTGCTCGGGATGCTTATATCCTTGAGATTCGATGCGTTTCTGAATGCACCGAAGCCTATGGAAACGAGTCCGTCGGGAAGCTCTACCGCCGTGAGAGACTCTACTCCCGAGAATGCGTTATCCGCGATTTTCGTTACGTAGGTCGGCACCGTAACGGTGGGCTGTATGCATTTTTTCGGCATTTTGATCGCAACGCCGTCGCGCTTGTTGTAAAGAACACCGCCGTTTTCCTCAAAGACGGTATTTGCCGAGTTAACGAAGATATGAGCAAGCTCCTCGCAGTTTTCGAAGGCGTTATTTCCCATCTCGGAAAGCTCTGCGCCTATATCGACTCGGTAAAGCTTCGCGCAATCCTTGAATACGGAATCACCGAGAGAGGTAACTCCCGTAAGAGCTATCTGAGCAAGCGCATCGTTTTTCGCGAACGCCTCGTCCTCTATCACGGCACTCTGTGTATTGAGCGTTACGCTCTCAAGGCCATAGCATCCGTAGAATGCGGAATCACCTATAAGCTTTACGGAGGCGGGGATCTCTATGGACTTAAGCTTCACGCAGTTTGAAAAGGCACTGCTTCCGATGGTCTCGACTCCTGAGGGAATAACTACCGAAGAGAGCGCATCGCAAGCGGCAAACGCACCCTCGCCTATGACCTTGAGCTGTGAGGGAAGCCTCAACGATTCAAGCTGAATGGATCTGTAAAACGCACCGTCCTCGATCCTTTCAACGAACATACTGATAACGACCGATTTGAAATAGGTCTCCGCAAAGGTCATGCTGCCTATCTCGGTAACGAGTCTTCCGTTTATCGCGGTGGGAATAACGAGCTCGTCCACTCCCTTACCGTCACTCGTATAGCCGACTATTTTAGCCTTATCGTCTCCGATATGAACGTATTCAAAGTCACCGTAGATATATGTCGTTCTCTCCACGGGAAGCTCAACGTATCCGTCACCGTCTTTTTTTCTGTTGCACGTGACGAGAACGACCGTGAGGACCGTGGCTATCAGAACGAGGGCCGCGATACACACGATAAGCCTTTTATTGAGTTTTTTCTCTTTTTTGCCCTGCGGCTCGTTTTGCACGCTGTGGGCGGTATTTTTAATATTTTTCATACACACTCGCAAAGGCGCGTGGGCGCCTAAAATAAATTACTTTATATATTATATAATAATATGACGCTTTTTGTCAATCCTTTTTATCAAGTTTGCATATTAAATTTTATTTTCCGATGCTAAAGCGTATAAGGCGTGTTGGGTGTGGGGGCGCGCTTTTGCCGTTTCGGGTTTTAAATAGCGAATTTTGTGCCTGATTTTTGAATAAACGGAAAAATTACGGCAAAAATATATTCAAAGACGTGGGCAGGCAAGGTGCCAATTTTCGCTCACGAAGGAGAAAAGATGAAAAAGCTGATTTTAATTCTCTTGACGCTTGCGCTTATCTCTGGAGCGTTCAGCGTTTGCGCGGGGGCGTTCTTCGGCTCCGGCGTATCGGTCGTGGCAAACGGCGTAACACTCGTTAAGACGGGACTCCTCGGAGAAAAAATGACCTTCTCGGACACCGATTTCAAAACCGCACTCGGAACCTATGAGATCGACAAGATAGTTATTACCTCACTCCCCTCCTCCACCGAGGGCGTGCTTATGGTCGGAGAGCGAAGAGCTTACACGGGGCAGACGGTAAAGCGAAAGGATCTAAGCTCTCTATCCTTTATCCCCACCGACCGGAGCATCACGGAAAGCTCCTTCGGCTTTAGAACCTCACATATGGATAAGACGGGCATATCCTGTAGGATGCGCTTCATTGATAGGATCAATTACGCGCCGAAAATTGACACGGATACCACCCAAACGCTAAACGTTACGACTCAAACGGGAATTTCCGTGTACGGACAGATAGAGGCGAGCGATCCTGAGGGTGACGATATCGATTATATTATAGTTACCTACCCCAAGCACGGACGGATAAGCATTACCGACGGGGAAAGCGGTGAATTCTGCTATACGCCAAGCGACAGCTATACGGGAAAGGATTCCTTCGTTTTCGTGGTGCGCGACGAATACGGAAACTACTCCGAGCCCGAAAAGGTCTCACTCAGCGTGACGGAAAGAATGAGCGAGGTCGTCTACGTTGATATGGAGGACTCGAAAAGCTATAACGCCGCGGTCGCTATGACGGCTATGGGAATTATGAGCGGAAGCCGACTCGGTGACGATATGTATTTTTCTCCCGACGGAACGGTCACGCGTGCGGAATTCGTAGCGATGGCTATGAAGGCTCTCGGAATACGCCCTGACACAACGCTGACCGAGACGTTCTTTGACGATAACGACGATATCCCGAAATCATTGGTAAGCTACGTTGCCACGGCGGCAAGAGTCGGAATAGTTAACGGCTCGTTCGATTCGGACGGACTCAATTTCCGTCCCCAAGACAGTATAACGACCTGCGAGGCGGCAATCGTTATGTCTAATCTTCTCGATATCAAGAGCGAGAGCGCGGTGTTCTCTGAGATAGACGGAATCGAGACTGTTCCCGTTTGGGCAAGAGGTCACGTCGGTGCTATGTATACGAGCGGTATATTTTCCTCGGACCTCTCGTCCGATATGAGCGGAGCCTTAACGCGCGAGGATGCGGCAGAGTATCTTTACAGAATGATAAACGTCAGGAAATAAAGAAAAAAGCGGTAAAATGACAACCTTTGTAGTCAATTTTACCGCTTTTTGTATTTTAAATTATCCTTCGATCTCGCAAAGTATTTTTGCCATTTCTCGCGGAAGATCAGAGGGGGTGACTCCGTACTCTGAGAGCTCCGACGAAAGATCATCTCCCGCTCTCCCGTGAACGTATGCGGCGAGGGCGGTAAGCTCAAGGGGTGAGGCAACGGAGGTCGCGAGAAGCGATGAGAGAAGACCTGCGAGCGTATCTCCCGAGCCTGCCTTGGCAAGAGCCGACGATCCGCTCGTATTAACGTACACGGTGTGTCCGTCGGTTATCACGCTCCCCTTTCCCTTAAGCAAGAGCACGCAGTTATTCTCAAGCGCAAACGCCTTTGCCACGGACTCTCTGTTTTCGTTTATATAGGATATATCAAGCCCCGTGAGGCGCGAGAACTCCAAGGGATGAGGAGTGAGGACCACCTTTCTTTTTGCCGACCTTAAAAGCGAGAGAGCCTCGTCTTTTCTATCGGCCATGGAATTTATTGCATCCGCATCGAGAACGAGCGCACCGCCATCCTCGGAAAGAAGCATCGATACGATAGTGAAAAGCTCACAGCTTTTACCCGAACCGCATCCGACGAGGGTTGCGGTTGCTCTTCTCTGCTCTGCGACGAGTCTTTCCATATCCGAGCGTGAGAGCATGCTTGCCTCCTTGAAATCCTTAAATATGAGCTCGGGGAATTTAAGAAGGAGAGTTTTTCTGAGCTCGCCCGATGCCGCCGCCTCGGTGTATCCGACACCGCCGCGAAGAGCCGCCTCAACGGCAAGATGCGCCGCACCGTGATAGGCACTGCTTCC
>JBGVKA010000215.1:0-5153 GCA_045129715.1 Eubacteriales bacterium
AAACCGTAAGACCGTTCGGAAGAATGATCTTTTTCATAGCAAGTATCCTTTCGGAAAAGAACGATTATTTTTCAAAGCGTTTTATCACGTCATCCTGTAATTTTTCGCAAAAATCAACGAATATTCCGCTATATCCCGTGACTCTGACTCTAAGGTCACGGTGCGATTGAGGATCCCTGCGCGCCGCCTTAAGCTCCTCTACGTTTGCCGAGCTCACCTGCGCGTGAAGTCCTCCGCGATTGAAGTATGAGGCTAAAATGCCTGCAAACGCCGCCCTTCCGCACTCTCCGGAAAAATCGTTGGGATCAACGTCGAGGTTAAGCGCGCCCGATACCAAGCCGTCCTTAGGGAGACTAAGCATTGAATTAAACATTGCACAGATACCGCCCGTGCAGGCACCGCTCGACGGTCTTGAATTTTGCGAATACGGTGTGCCTGCGAGTCTTCCGTCAGGTGTCGCTCCGTACGGCTCACCGTATTTTATATGCCACGTGTCGCTCTGCATACAAGGAATGAGGAATAAGCCTTCCTTCTCGAAATACGGCTTGCTCTTCTCTATTACGATTTCACTCGCGGTGTGCGAGAGGCGTCGCGCGTGCTCGTTCGAAAGCGGAGTATCCATACCGTATTTTTCTGCATTACGGCACATTGCGAGTATCTCGGGGTAGCCCTCAAAATTAGATTCGACCGCCGAGATCAGCTCGCGAAGAGTAGTTCTTTTCTCTTTGAAAACGAGTTGATCGACCGCTATAAACGAATCGGCAACCGTTCCAAACATCTGAAACGCTTGTATCTCAAAGTGATACTTAGCTCCTGCGGAGAAGCACTCCGCACTCTCTACGGAGCCCTCGAAGAAGCAATCTCCAAAGGTTATCAGAGACGACGGGGAGCGTTTTCTGAGTGAAAGCTCAACCGAAAGGGTGTGTAGCTTTCTATCTATAAATTCCGACATACGACCGAAGAACGCATCGTAAAAATCATCTATGGTAACGCTTCCCTCTTCACGCTCGGACAGCTCACGCAGGACCTCTACGAAATCCTCGGGCCAGCTATGAGGGCTTCGCGTTCTCATATAAGGCACGTCAACGAGCTTTATCTCCTCAGGCGTGCGCGATATAGGATAATTCGCGCTTTTCGGTGCGCTCATCATCCAAGCTCCGTTGTCACCCGGAGAGCACCAATTACATCCGAAATGAGCGTACCCTCTTGCATCCGCATCGGGAAGACCTATCCTCTTGAATGCAGAGATAACGTTCGAGTCGTTATAAAACATCAGTGATGCGCTTTTCAGTGCGCGCTCACTTAATACGCGCCATAGCTCAGGTGCGTTTTTATCCATATCCTTTGCGTAGCGCACGACGACCACGGGATTCTTAAAGCCGGGAACGATGCACTCCGCAAAAAGCTCGGTAAGCTCGTTTGCAACGAGCTCTCCGTTTTCGTCCGTGCCTGCAAGCAAAAGATACTGAGGAGCATCAAAGTTGAGAATACGCCTGAAGGTCGTGCTATTCGTAGCATCTCCTATCTGGTGCTCGCCTCTTCCCATAATGAGATTGTGCTTGCAATAGTAATCGGTTATATATTCCGCGGCACGCTCTTTGGTGAGCACACCGCCTTCGATATCCGCCTTATAATACGGATATAATATCTTATCAAGTCTGCCAAGCGTCAGGGTTGGGTTTTCGGATATATACGCGCAGTCAATGAGCGTGACTATCCATAGAAGCTGGAGTGCCGATCCAAAGCTATTCGGACGCCCCTCGGCTATTCTTCTCAAATTTCGCGCCGTCTCGGTATTTCCCGCGCCTTCCGCCGCCTCGGCATAACGCTCCGAGAAGGCGATCATTGCATCGTACGACTCCGCAACGGACTCAAGAAAGATCATTTTGCTTTCGTCATTTTCGACCTCAAGTCTTGCTAAAACGCGCGCCTTTAATCCAACGAGACCTTCACGAACGAGCATCTCCCAAGAGTACGTACAGTGTCCGGATGCAAAGAATAGTTTACGTGCAGGGTAATCCGGGTGCTTTAAATACGCTGAAAACTCAATTTCTTCCTCTTCGGTAAGCTCTCTGTCAACGCATCTTCCTGCGATGATATCGTGCTTCTCTATCGGCGTTGAAACGCGCGAAAGGAATTCTCCCAAGAGCCTTGAAAATCTCTTCGGCTGAGGCAGATCCTTATATTGAGATTTGATATCGTTCATTATCTTAAAGCGCTCGACCGACGTTGAAAATATCGGCTTTTGCGAGAGTGCAAGAAGCGCTTCTTCTACGTTTTTTCTCATAACTACTCCTTAGATCAAGCAGTTTTTAAGGGGCTTCTTTACGGCAGGGGGCTATCAGAATACACTCATTACGACTATTCCGAAAATGGCAACGATCGAGCCTATGAGCTTTCTTACCGTTATTTTCTCTCCAAAGAACGAAGCGGCAACGATGTTGACCGTGACGAGCGTTCCGCCTCTTATTATCGGGTACATCATCTGCGACGGCATTCCATAATCAGCCGTTGCGACGGTCTGAAGATAATTTGCGGCGAAAAGACATACCGCCATAACGAATATATGTAGAGTAACGCGCAAGGTCAGGACTCGCTCGCCGCGTGCACCGCTATCAGTCGTTCCTTTACGCGCAAATATGCGGTAGCCGAGGAGAACTGCGGCTATAACGATCGCGGAAAATACGTAGGTATAAAGGTGATATACGGTTTTGGGGTAAAGAGTATCACCTGCGAGGCTTCCGCCTTCGGTGTAGAAATGCTTATAGAGCTGTTGCGAGAAGCCCGAAAGACCGTCTCCGAGAGCGGCTGATACCAAAAGGATGACTCCGAGTGCCGTTTTCTTCATCCTTCCCTTTTCCTCTGACGAGAGGATCAGGGTTGCGATCAGTATTATTGCGAATCCCAACATTTTCGAGATGGCAAACGGCTCGTTGAAGAGGGCTAAGCAAAGTATCGACGGAAGCAGTGAGCCGAGGGTGAGTCCCACGTCCACGAGAACCATCGAATTTTTTCTTATCGCGAGCATCCAAAAGACCAAGAACGCGGCGTTTGACACTCCTGCCAAAACGCATATTGCTATCATTTTGCCCTCGGGGAGCAAATGCTCCTGCGAGCCCTCAAAGAAAACGAATCCGAGACCGATGACCACGCAAAACGCCATGCGCAAGAGGTTGAACAAAAATGCGTTGTCACTTGTTTTTACGTTACAGCTTACCTTTTTGCCAGAATATCCTTTGACAGTCAGGCAGAAAAGCGCACCGAGAAGTATGATATATAACATTTTTTCTCCTAAAAGCAAGCTTTAACTTTTTTGTGACCGCCCCAAAAAAGCGTTATCCGTATCTCGCTGGGACTAATGAAAACATAATACTTTTCTTTGTGCGGTCAGGTTTTTATTCGTTACTTGATTATAACACTCACACCAAGAAAAATCAAGTACTTCGGCAATAATACTATATATTTATAATTTATTTTTTTATTTGGTTTTTCTATTGAAATCGGCTCGAATATGTGCTACAATAGTCACGTGGATTTTTATATTAAACGGATGCCTTGCTTTTCGGCGGAAGCCGTCGGCTTCAAGGCGATCCTATCACGGAGGATACGACCATGAGAAAATATCTTTTGCCCGAAAGCGGTAATTTTTACAAAGCAAATCTTCACTGCCATTCTACGTATTCCGATGGAAGAAAGACTCCTGAGGAAATCAAGGAAATATACAAAAATCTCGGTTACTCCATAGTAGCGTATACCGATCACGATATACTCATTCCTCACCAGGAGCTTACCGACGACTCCTTCCTCGCGCTTAACGGCTTTGAGATGGAGATAAACGAAGCTCGTCTTTCCGAGCATCATATCATTAAGACCTGTCACATCTGCTTTATCGCGCTTGACAAGGATAATATCACTCAGCCTATGTGGCACAGAACCAAGTACCTCTTCGGTAACGCGGTCAACCACAGAGACGAGGTAAAGTTCGACGAGAGCCAGCCCGATTTCGAGCGCGCTTACAACGGCGAGAGGATCACCGAGATCATGAATACCGGACGTAATGCAGGCTTCTACGTTACCTATAACCATCCTACCTGGTCCCGCGAGAATTACTCCGGATACATAAACTACTCCGGTATGCACGCCTTTGAGATGTTCAACGGCTCCTGCCTCGCATCCGGATTTGACGATTACAACCCCAGAGTTTACGACGATATCCTCTGCTCCGGCAAGAAGATCTTCTGCGTTGGCTCCGACGATAACCACAACGTTCACTTTGGCAAAAGACGTGACGATTCAGGCTGGGCGTTCACCGTTATAAAGGCTCCTAAGCTTGAATACAAGACCATCACCGACGCACTTCTTAACGGTGATTTCTACGCATCCGAGGGCCCTGAGATCCACGAGCTTTGGTACGAGGACGGCAAGGTTCACGTTAAGTGCTCCGATGCCGACAGGATCAACTGCAACTACAAGCAGCGTAAGGCGGAGACCGTTCTCAGCGAAAACGGAGTTCCCGTTACCGAGGCAACCTTCAACGTTCCCGAGCACTGCGTATATTTCAGAATTACCGTAGTTGACAAGAGCGGAAAGCACGCTACCACCAATGCGTATTTCGTTGAGGATCTTATTGAAAAGACTAACGAAGAAAACTGATAAATAAAAACCGAGCCGCGATTTCCGACGAGGCGAAAGGCTGTACGCCCTTCGTTATACGTAGGTCGCGGCTCGGTTTTTATGTTTTTTGCCGAATAAAGAGAAAAAATAAGTGACCCTTGTTTGCCGATATTTCCTGCAATCAAGGGTCACTTATGTTCACTCTTAGTATCTAACATCATTTGGTTATCCTCACTTTCTTGATCTATCTCTTTTCCTACTCATCATCCAACCACGTTCTTTTAATTAATTTCTCAAGCGAGAATGAGCTTACGTTTGTGATTTTTAGATCTGAGACGAATTTTGAAGGTCTTTGATCTTGTCAAAATGATTTGAACGCTATGAAAAAACATTGGCGTTAATTTCAAATCTTATTCCGAATGACCTCGGCAGGCTCTCTTACGTTACGTACGCAGGATCTTGCCGAATGATAGCGGTTTATTTGATTCCTGCCAAGAGCGTCCCGTTTTTGATCAATGGACAATGCCCTTCTTTGATTT
>JBGVKA010000216.1:0-3726 GCA_045129715.1 Eubacteriales bacterium
GGAGTAAGAATACTGTACGACGTTTTGAATAAAGAAAAGGATATCTGGTGCGAGAGAGTATACGCTCCCTGGCCCGATATGATAGAAAAAATGAAGGAGTACGGTATACCGCTTGCCGCAGTTGAGAGCGGAGATCCCGTATCGTGCTTTGACCTCGTAGGCTTCTCGTTGCAGTACGAGCTTTGCTACACCACCTCGGTCGCGATGCTCAAGCTTGCGGGAATTCCGATCTATTCAAAGGATAGACGCGAGAGTGATCCTATAATCCTTGCCGGCGGTCCGTGTGTATATAACGCTGAGCCGGTGGCGGATTTCTTCGACCTTATAAACGTCGGAGAGGGCGAGGAGGTCCTCGTCGAGATATCCCGCCTCTATATTGAGATGAAAAAGGACGGAAGCTATACGAGAAGCGAATTTCTGAAGCGTGCCTCGAAGATCGAGGGCGTGTATATTCCTTCCTTCTACGACGTTGATTACAATGACGACGGAACCATAAAAAGCTTCACGCCCAACGTTGAGGGCGCACCGCTCAAGATCAAAAAGCGCATTATAAAGGATCTTGATACCGTTTCTTATCCCGAAAAGCTTGTTATGCCTTACGTTGAGACGGTTCATGACAGAATAGTGCTTGAGGTATACAGAGGATGCATACGCGGATGCAGATTCTGTCAGGCGGGAATGGTTTACCGTCCTATCCGCGAAAAATCCCCCGAAACTCTTTGCAAGCTTGCAAAATGCCTCTACGAAAATACTGGATACGAGGAAATATCCTTGATCTCGCTCTCGATCAGTGATTATTCGAGACTCCGCGAGCTTACGGACGGTCTTCTTGAATGGACCGACGATGCGCACGTAAGTCTCTCCTTGCCCTCGCTTCGTCTTGACAGCTTCTCCGAGGAGCTTATGCAGAAGATATCGAGCGTAAGAACGGGAGGCTTGACCTTCGCTCCCGAGGCGGGAACTCAGCGTCTTCGTGACGTTATTAATAAAAACGTTACCGAGGACGATCTTAAACGCTCCGTCGGAATCGCGCTCCGTGGCGGAAAAAACAGTGTTAAGCTTTACTTTATGAACGGACTTCCCACCGAGACCGACGAGGATATCGTCGGAATTGCAAATACGGGAAAAACCGTTGTGGAATGCTATTTTGCGATTCCCAAGCCTGAGCGTCCTCAGGGCGGAATAAGCGTTACGATAAGCGTTTCGTGCTTTATTCCCAAGCCCTTCACGCCTTTCCAGTGGGAAAAGCAGGATACGTTTGAGGAGCTTGAGCGTAAGCAGAAGCTTTTGCGCGAGTCTATCACCGACAGAAGAATAAGATACACCTATCACGACGCTAAGGTTTCAAGAGTTGAGGCTGTTCTTGCAAGAGGAGACAGACGTCTTGCGAAGGCAATAGAAATTGCCGTTGAGGACGGCTCGATCTTTGACGCTTGGGACGAATATTTTGATTACGAACGCTGGATGACCGCTATAGAAAAAGCCGGACTTGATCCCGATTTCTATACCACGAGAGGATACGCGCTTGACGAAATTCTTCCTTGGGATATGATCGATGCGGGCGTAACTAAGGAATATCTCCTTCGCGAAAGAGCAAAGGCGTACGAGGCAAAGACTACGCCCTCGTGTGCCGAGCACTGTAGCGGATGCGGAGCAAATAAGCTTGGAGGAAAGAACGCATGGTGCAAGTAAATAATACCCCGATCACCCTTCGAGTTAAATTCCGTAAGGTAGGCAATCTGCAGTACATATCACATCTCGATCTCGTAAGAACGATGATGAAGGTCATCGTCCGCGCGAGGCTTCCTCTTTGGTATACCGAGGGCTTTAATCCTAAGCCCAAGCTTGCGTTTGCGGCACCCCTTTCGATAGGAACCGAAAGCGTTTGTGAGTTTATGGATATCCGCTTGACCGAGAAAATGGATCCCGCGACGGCGGTTGAGCTTCTCAACGCGAATATGACCGGAGAGATGCAGGCGATCACCGCTTATTATCCCGAGGAGAAGATGACGGCTCTTCGTTGGCTTTCTTATGAAATAGCAATGAATACCAAGGGCGCAAGCGAGGAGCTTGCCGAAAAATGCCGTGAGACTCTTGCCGAGGATGAGCTTCCCGTTATGAAAAAAACGAAGAGCGGTGAGGCTGTTGTAAATATAAAGCCTCTCGTCAGATCATCCGAGGTGAGCTTTGACGGAGAAAAAATACGCATAAATTGCGTCTTGTCCGCGGATTCATCGTCATTTTTGAATCCCGAGTACGTCGTAAAGGTGCTTCGTGAAAAATGCGGAGTTCTTTCGTCGGGAGATCTCGTTGGAGAGAATTACAGCATCCTCAGGACCAATGCGTATCGCGAGGATATGAGTGAGTTCAGATAACCGCATTGAAAATTAAAAAATGCTATCGGCGTTTATGCCCGAAAGCCGTCTGAGATGGGAAAGTGAACCGATCAGGCGGCTTTTTGCTATTATCAGAGTCTCCTCGTCCTCGGCTTCTATCGCTCCGAGGATTTCGTTCAGCTCGCTTTCGATGTTCGTGAGATCGTCGTGGCTTACGGTAAGACCGATAAAGCGTTGCTTTCTGGTAAACTCCTCGTGTATCTGTGAATATACCTCGTAGCTTTTTACATCGGACGGTGCATCCTTTATTTTTTCCATGAGCGTGTGGATGCTTCTTGAAACGATATAAGAGTTTAAAATTACCGCAGTGAGCACGAATGTCAAAACGATCAGTGAAATAATTGCAGCTCTCATGCTTTTTCTTCCTTTAATATTATATTTATAGTGCCGCTTTCGTCTAAGGTCATAAGAAAAACGTCACTTTCCTTTCGTCCCTTAAGTTGTTTCTTGAGCCAGCCATCGTCAAGACCGCGCTTTTTCAAAAGCTCGCGTATGCATTCTCCGTCGCTGATCACGATGTAGCTAAGCTCACTGTCGTTTTTGATGACCGATATTTTTCCGTTTGCCTCAAGTATGCAGAAGCCAACGTCCGAAAGACTTCCGACTCCGTTTTGTCTTATCGAAGCAAAAAGCTCCTCTATGGAAATTCGGTTGTCCTTCAAGGCCTTTTGATCGATCTTTCCGTTTTTTATAAGATAAACCGTGTTGCCGTCGAATATTTTTTTCAAACGGCGAGACTTGTTTTTTATAAACGAAAGTATTATCTCGCACGATACGATAAATACTACGGGTATGATGGCGTTGAGTAAAGGGATGTCGGGATCGTCTATCGGAATCGAGCAAACCTCGGAAATCAAAAGCGTCGTGACCAGCTCGCCAACCTCAAGCTCGCCTATCTCTCGCTTGCCCATAAGCTTCATACAGAGCGAGAGCATAATGAAAATTATAGTAGTTCTGAAGAAAATAGAGGTCATAAAGCCCCTCCGCCTATATAAAATTTGTGAATAATACGGATAACATTATTTTATATTTGTGCCGCCAAAAAATTCGAAAAAACGGAAAAATAATTTTTTTAAACTTTTTTTCAAAAAGGGGTTGACAAATAAAAAGTAATGTGATAGAATAATAAAGCGCATTTCCGGAAGGACAACTTCTGCTTTAGAATATGCGCAAGATTGACTCCGAGTCAATCACTTGATCATTGAAAATTGAACAACAAAGAAATTTCTTAAAAGCACTGAAAAGTGCGAAGGAATCTCGTTAAAGAACTTTGAAAAACTCATTACAAAGTAAAAAAAGAAGCTAAGACAAAATAGCTCTGAAAAAGATG
>JBGVKA010000217.1:0-4912 GCA_045129715.1 Eubacteriales bacterium
GATAAAAATCTCGACGTTATCTTCGAATCCGAGGAGGATGCTATGTACGTTGTTGCGGACAAGGATGCTATTCACCAGGTTATGTATAACCTGATGCACAACGCGATCAAGTTCTCAAAGGATGGCGGAAGGTTCGCGATATCCATAAGCCGAGCGTCGAACAAGAGCGTAAGAATATCGGTATATAACGAGGGTGAGGGAATATCAAAAGAGGAATTGCCGCTCATCTTCGATAAGTTCTACAAGACCGATAAGAGCCGCGGACTCGATAAGAGCGGAGTCGGCTTGGGACTCTATATCTGCCAGACCATAATTAAGGCTCACGGAGGTGAGATCCGTGCCGAGTCTCCCGGAGAAAGCGGTGCTGAATTCTGGTTCTCGCTCAAGGAGGGCACTCCTCAGCTTAAGGAAAGAGGAAGAGACGCCTGATGGAAGACAGAATAATACTGCACTGTGACTGCAACTCGTTTTTTGCATCGGTAGAAACGGTGCTTGAGCCGTCGTACAAAAACGTACCTATGGCGGTTTCGGGAAGCGTAGAAAACCGACACGGAATAATACTTGCAAAAAACGAGCTTGCAAAGCGTTACGGCATCGTGACAGCGGAAACGGTGTTTTCCGCAAAGAAAAAGTGTCCCTCACTCGTTCTCGCAAAGCCTCATTACGAGGAATACGAGCGTTATTCGAAAATGGCAAACGCTATATACGCGAGATACACCGATATGATAGAGCCCTTTGGCATAGACGAAAGCTGGCTCGACGTTACCGCAAGCAAATTTTTCGGAAGCGGTATGGAAATTGCCGAGAAGATCAGAAATGATATCAAAAACGAGCTCGGTATAACCGTTTCGATAGGCGTATCCTTCAATAAGGTATTCGCAAAGCTCGGCAGTGATTATAAAAAGCCGGATGCCATTACGGAGATAAATCGCAGTAATTTTCAAACAATTGTTTACCCTTTGCCCGTTTCAGACCTTCTTTTCGTTGGAAAAAAGACCGCTGAGGCGTTAAAGCTCCTCGGTATAAGAAGCATAGGAGAGCTTGCCGCGGCGAGCCCCGATATTCTATCAAGACGTCTCGGAAAAGCAGGTGAGCTTTTGTCCGTATACGCAAGAGGAGAGGACAAAAGTCCCGTAGAAGCGCAGGATAAGACCGAAGCCAAGAGCATCGGTAACGGATATACCTTCAAGCACGATCTCGTCGGCCGTGACGAGTGCAGGACGGGTATAAACGTGCTTGCGGAGGAGATAGGCACGAAGCTGAGAAAAAGAGGCCTAAAATGTGCTACGGTACAGCTGAGCATCAAGGACGAGTATCTGAGAACCATACAAAGAAACGCTCCGCAGGATCCTCCGACGGATATTTCCTCGGAGATAGCCGATACCGCCTTCAGAATACTGTGCAAGGAGTGGAGCGCGGATAAGCCGATAAGAATGATAACGGTGACCGCCACGAATCTCGTGCGTAAGGCGGGCCTTGCCGAGCAGATAGATATGTTCGGAGAGGCTAACGATAAAAAACGTGAAAAAAGCGGAAAAAGAGAGAATGCGCTCGACGAGATACGCCAAAAATTCGGTACGGATTCCATAGTCAGAGCCGCCGTGATCGATAGCGATATCGGTATGTACGATAAGAATAAAAAATAACCGCAAGACGCTGAGAAAAAAGTCAGCCTTGCGGTTGTTTTTATTTACTTTAACGTGACCGTTTTTGCGCTGAGGGAGTCGATCTCCTCGGCCTTATGAGTGACGAAAATAACGAGCCGTTTTTTCGCCTCCTCGGCTATGATCTCGAGCACTGTGTCTCTGAGTGCGGGATCGAGCTCCTTAGTTGCCTCGTCAAGTATGAGGATCTTCGATTTTTTGAGCACAGCCCTTGCAAATGCTACTCTTTGACGCATTCCGCCCGAAAGCTCATTCGGGCGAAGAAGCATATCGGATTCCGAAAAATTAAGGCGAGAGAGCAGGCTTTTTGAGAGAGCCTCGTTCTCCTCGCTTCTCTCGGGAAACACTACGTCCGTCAGGTTTTTCAGCGCGGTGAGAGTGGGGAATAATCGGTGCTCCTGGAAGCAGTAGGAAACGTTCTCCCTTCCGCCTCCGATAACGGTGCCCGAAAAGTCCTTGTCGAGCCCGGAAATTATTCTTAAAAGAGTGGTCTTTCCAACGCCGCTTTCACCGGTTACGGCATATATTCCCACGTCGTCGAAGGAATAGCTAAAATCACGGAATAATGTTTTTTTACCAAAGGATTTGGTGATGCCGTCTAAGATAAGACTCATAGCTTTACCCTCCTTAGCAGAGCTTTGATGATAGCCTCAAGAATAAGGCTCATAACTACGATGACCACCGCCCACGCGAACACGGACGGAGTATCAAGATGAAGCGTTTTGAAGTCGTCTATGCTCTGTCCTATGTTGGAGTAAGTCATTATTTCCGCGGCTATCTCCGCCTTCCACGCAAGACCGACCGAGGTAATGACGGCAGGCACGAGATATTTGATCACTTCGGGGAAAACGAGTATTCTCAACCGCTTTAAAAACGGTATTTCGAATATCTCGCAGACCTCACGCATCTCGTTAGATATAGACTTAAAGCCGTCGTATACGTTCTGCCATACGATGGGCGTGACCATAAGAAAAACGACGAATATCGCAAGCTCTGCGTTTGAAAGAGTGAACCAAAGAATGAGGATTATAGCGGCAACGGGCGTTGCCTTCATAACCGTTATGAGCGGTGAGATGAACGTATCAGAGAAGGGAACGAGGTGGCATACCGTGGCAAGAATAATACCGAACAGTATACCGAGAACAAGTCCTGCCGCAACCCTGAGAAGAGAGGTGAAAACGTATTTCCAAAATCCGCTGCTCCCTATAAGCACCGATAATGCCTTGGCGGTTTCTCCGACTCTTGGCATAAAATACGAGTTATCCGCTCTTATCGCGACGATCTCCCACAGCGCGATGCAGAACAACGCGCCGAGGGTGATCTTAAGAAGCTTAAAAAGCTTATTTTTGATAGTAGAAGCTGTCATCGGGTAACTTTCCGCCTATAAGACTTGCATCAATGGCGGTATAGAATGCGTTGAGAATGGAGCGCATTTCGTTTCCGTCCTTATAGGCAATTTGATCAATGAGGTTGGTGAGAGATTTTTTAGCCGCAGGCACTGCACCGAGAACGGTTGCCTCTACGATGAGATTTGCGGAAGCGTCTATGTTCTCGGGATTGCTAATGTATTCGATGGAGGCCTTGTACTCTGCAAGGAAGGCGTTGATAGCATCCTTGTTCTCGTTAACGAAAGCACTTCTGCCTACGATACAGCCCATAGCTACGGGAGTATCGGAGATCTCGGACCATACGGAAGAAAGATCAATAGCAACGCTATAGGTATAATCCTTGCCCTGAGATGCGATCTGGAGGGGAGCTGCGGTAGCAACGGGCTCGGGAACGAGAGCGATATCCACGGCACCCGTAACGAGCGCGGATGCGAGATCGCTCGGCTGAGTAAGATCCTTTTCGTTTCCGTTGATGACCACCTTGGTTGCTATGGTAGCGTTAACGCCCATCTGCTCAAGTGCGTGCTCAAGGATCACCTTGGGAGTACCGTTCGATATAGTGTAGATGGTCTTTCCTTCAAGCTCTGCGAAGGAGGATACCGTAGTACCGGTCTTCGTCATAAGGAAGAGGGAATTGAGACAGTTGACCGCGAGAACCTTTACCGCACCGTCCTTGGTGTTGTAAATAGTAGCGGCGTTGTTGGTGGGAAGACAAGCAACATCGATGGTGCCCGCCATAAGAGCCGCAGTTGCATCCTTGACGTCCTTGAATTTTGTGAAGGTGTATTTTGCATCGTCCGCAAGTGCTTCACTGTCGTGGATAAGCTTTGCCATACCCATTCCGGTGGGGCCCTCCATAAATCCGACGTCGATCTTGGTGACGCTTCCGTTGTCGTCGTCCTTTTTGAAAAGGTCACACGAGGTGAGTGAGGTGGTGAATACGGTTAAAAGAAGTAAGAGTGCGAGAATTTTTTTCATTTTTTTATATCCTTTCGAGCCCTTCCGGGCATTTTATTATAATCTCTTTTTGGTTGATCTCGATAAGACCTTTTTCCGATAGAAGATCGAGATCTCTGTAGATGGAGGCTCTGCCTACACCGAGCTCCGAGGCAAGCGTGGTTCTCGATATCTTTACCGTGCTTCCGGTCTCTCGAAACCTCGAAAGAAGGTAGGAGGCGAGCTTTTGCACGGTGCTTTTTTCGGAGAACGTCGCAACCTTCTTGTTCAAAAAGGTGATCCTTGACGTGAGGAATTTTATAACGTTGAGTGAAATTTCGGGATATTTTTTGATCATAGCGATAAGATCGTCACCGCTGATAAACATTACCGATGCGCTCTTTGAGGCTACGATCCGCGTAGGATATTCCGAGCTTGAGGATAATGCTGCCATGATTCCGAACGACGACGGCGGAAGGAGCGTGTTTAAGTAGACCGCGCACTCGTCCTCGCGTGCCTTTTCTACCCGACATTCACCGCGCACGACGAATCCTATCTTCTTCTGGAAGCTTTCGGGAGAAAAAATAACGTCACCCTTAGAGAATTCCTTGACCGTGAAATCAAACGTGTTAACGATCTCGTTTACGGTATCGGGATCCACGCCTTCAAACAGAAAAACGCTCGATATAAAGCTTAAGTGTTCCTTTTTCATAGTCCGCCTTTCTCTTCAAAAGTGTATCATCTGATACAAATTATACAACTTTTTGGAATAAATGTCAATACGTACCGCTAAAAAATATTGACAAATTTAATTTGTCGGTGAAAAGTGTTAAAATGTCAAAAAAAGGGATTGCAATTCGAAATTATTTATGATATAATATTTTATAATTATATTTATTTGATTTATTTCGCGTTTTATTACGC
>JBGVKA010000218.1:0-3077 GCA_045129715.1 Eubacteriales bacterium
TATACCCCGTCTGTCTCAAGGATATGCTCTATGCTACCTGCCTCGCACGAATCCAAAGCACCGTTCATTATTCAAGGATTCCGTTTTTCTCAAGATTTTCAACGAATACGTCTATATCTCGCTTTGCAATATCGGGAGTTATATCGTATTCGGCGGTCATTTTTGCAACCATATCCTCCTTAGTCACGTCCTGAGAAGAGAGTATCTCCCAAAGGAAAGCTCCCGTTTCGTTAAGACGGACAAAGCCCGAAAACTGCTTTGCAAGCTTACCGGTAGCGCAGGAAAGATAGCTATCTCCTACCTTTTCAAGCACAAAACCCTTTTTTATCTTCATAAAAGCCTCCGTAAAGTCATTGTCATAGTCATAAGAAGCTACGCGTATAGTTTTCCGTAGCCATATTAGTATAGCATACGGAATTGGCTTTTGCAAGTAAAATTATGCCGAATTACGCTTTTTTATCGTGTTTTTTACAAGGTCAATGCCTCTTTGGGCGTTTTTTGACTCCTCAGAAGCCTTCGCCCGCATAAGAAGGAGCGAAAAGCTCTCGCTCGATCTTCATAAGTCGGTTATATTTTTCCGTCCTCTCGCTTCTTGCGGGTGCTCCCGTTTTTATAAGCTCGGTTCCGAGCGCGACGGAAAGATCGGCTATGAAGGTATCAGCGGTCTCACCGCTTCTATGCGACATTATCGCGCGGTAGCCGTTCGCCTTGGCATACTCGACGGTTTCGATGACCTCGCTGAGCGTTCCTATCTGATTAGGCTTTATAAGGATAGCATTCGCAATTTTTTGCGTTTTACCCATTACCAATCGCGATCTGTTAGTAACGAAGAGGTCGTCACCTACGAGCAGAAGCCTTGAGTTAAGCTTTTCCGTTAACAGTCTCCAGCCCTCTACGTCATCCTCAGCCATTCCGTCCTCGATAGAAACGATGGGATAATCCTCTGCCAACGAGACGAGCATTTCGGCGAGCTCTTCCTTTGAGAGTCTCTTTTTAGCTTTTGGCATGAAATAGCATTTTTCCTTCTCGTCGTACCATTCGCTTGAGGCTACGTCGAGCGCAAGGGAGATATCCTCGCCTGCCTTGAAGCCGGCTCTTTCTATTGCCTTCAGTATAAGCTCTATTGCCGCTCTCGCGTTTTCAAGGCTCGGTGCGAAGCCGCCCTCGTCACCAACACCGGTCGAGAGTCCCTCTTCAACGAGGAGCTTTTTAAGGTAAAAATACACCTCGGCACCCATTCTGACCGCCTCGCAGATGCTTTCAGCTCCGTGCGGAACTATCATAAATTCCTGAATATCTACGTTGTTATCAGCGTGTGCACCGCCGTTCATAATATTCATCATAGGAATGGGGAGCGTGTTTTTAGCCGATCCGCCGAGATATCTGTAAAGCGGTAATCCGTTATGAGCCGCGGCAGCTCTTGCCACAGCCAAGGAAACCGAAAGAATTGCATTCGCTCCGAGATTCGACTTATTTCCCGTGCCGTCAAGTGTTATCATAATAGAGTCGACTCGCTCCTGGTCAAGCGCACTGACGCCTATAAGGGCGGGAGCGATCTTTTCCTTTACGTTCTCAACCGCGCGAAGAACACCCTTTCCGTGCATTCTTTTCTCACGGTCGCGAAGCTCCCACGCTTCGTGCACGCCCGTAGACGCGCCCGAGGGAACGCTCGCAACGCCTACTGCCCCCGACTCGAGAATTACGGTTGCCTCAACCGTTGGAAAGCCTCTGGAATCAAGTATTTCCTCGGCAGTTATTTTTTTGATCTCAGAATTCGTGGTTTTCATATTATTACCTCGCTTTTTATTGGATCCTATCGTTTCGGAACGAATTTTATCTCATTTTTGATATAACGACGTCACGGAGTCAAATTTTCAAAAATCCGATCACCGATAGTCGTTATTATTGACGGATAGTAACGAAAAATTCACGCTTGCGTAAAATGGATTAAAAGAATCGGGCAAAAAAATTCAACCTAAGTACCCAAAAAGGAGTATATATGCAAATACATACTGTAAAGAAAGACGAAACTCTATACGCGATCGCAAGAAAATACGGAGTTCCCGTTACGAAAATACTCGCGGACAACGATCTTTGCGGTGACAGACTTACCACGGGTGAGGAGTTGGTCATTATCAAGCCTACGAAAACCGTCACCGTCAAGGGCGGTGATACGCTTGATATGATATCACGCCGCTTCGGTGTCCGAAAGAGCTCACTGATACGCGATAACCCCTTTCTTCTCGGCAGGGATAAGCTAAGACCGGGACAAATTCTGACCGTTAAGCACGATGAGGTGAAGATCGGTGTAGGATCCGTTCTCGGATACGCCGAAAAGGGCTGCCGCCGTGACAGGCTCGCCAAGGCTCTGCCGTATCTGACCTATCTTACCGTGTCAAGCGCATCTATAAAAAACGACACGGTCATACCTACGTTTTCGCCCACCGATATCAAGGATCTGGCAGAAAGCTCGGGAAAGGTCGTAATTCTCGGAATAAAGGACGATGGCAACGGAGACTTTCTTTGCTCAAGGGAACGCTTCGGGAGAATAATCCAAGATGCAATAGCTCTTGCAAGAGAGCACGGATTTATGGGCATATCGATCTCTGCCGAGCAAGGTGCCGAGGCTCACCCCGAAGCATATTGCGAATTCTTACTTGAAATGAGAAAGAGACTAATAGGCTGCAATATGATATTTTTTACCGAGGTGTTTTCCACTACGCCCGCCGATGCCTCCGAGATATGCGACGGGGGTACGCTCAACGTAGGTCTTCTTCCCCTTCCCGATGCGTTAGAGGTTATTAAGAGCTTTTCCGAAAGGGCGGAGAGCTCAAAGGTCTTCGTTCGCGGTATAAGCGGAATGAATACTCCCGAGGGATTCGTTTCGATAGGCGAGATCAAGGAGACGTGCTACCGTGCGGGCAAGTCTATTACCACCGACGACGGTCTTATTTCTCATTTCGATCACGTTCGCTACAGAATAGGAAGAGGCGAGGAAATCCGTCTTTCCTTCCCCTCCCTAAGATATACGAAAGCCAAGCTCGAGGCTTTATACGAGCTTGGCTTCATGGGTATCG
>JBGVKA010000219.1:0-12813 GCA_045129715.1 Eubacteriales bacterium
GCCGAGTCCCTCGGCTATTATCTCTGTAGCGGTCATGTCTGCCTCCGTTATCTTATGACTACGTATCTCGAAGGGGCGATTTCTTTGCCGTTATATGCGGCGGCATCGTTACCGAAGTTTGCCGCAATCTCGACTCCGTCCTCGTATCTGGTAACGTGAATACCGTTATCGAGTATTTTATAGCTTTCGATAAAGACGAGCTGTCTATCGCAAAGCTCTCTGTATTCCTCCTCCGCAATAGCAATAGCCTCGGCAGCTGCCTCAAGCTCCTCGTCACTGCCGGACGTCAGCTCTTCATCACCCATCCAGTTGTTGCTTATTCCGGAAAAGACGTTCTTTTTTGCACTAAGGAATTTTGAGTTTATGTAAAGAACGGGCTTTCCGCCTAAAAGCGCGAGTGTAGTTCTGGTTTCGTCTCCCTTTATTACGGCGTTCACGGTTGCGCTCGAAACGTTGTAAAGAAGTATTCCGTGGTATATAAGCTCCATCATTGGAACGGTGGTGTCTATCATTTGATAAGACTTCGGAAGGAAGGAAAGCCTGCTTGAGCGGAAGCAGTTATACAGCGAAAAATCAAGCTCCCCGACGGCGAAATCACGCATTCCCTCCGAGGAAAATCCGCCGAGATTATCCGTGTAAAGCTTCATTATCCTTCTCAAAATTGAAATGGATTGCGAAAGAGTTACCTTGTGAGTCGGGGCAAAGCAGGTGTCAGGGCGGCATAAGGAGAGGCAGTCTACGTAATGAATTCCGTGAAATCCAAGTTGGAGAAGCTGAGAAATATCCCTTTCGGCGTATCTGTACTGAGTCAGAGGGCAAGCCCCATAAGACTTTCCGCCGCTCCAATTTCCGTGTACCTTATACGAGCCGTCGGCGCACTTTGCCAAATCGTCGAAATTGAATGTGCTCGCTATCTCGTAGTGGTCAGCGTGATTAGTATGGCAGCTTACACGGTATCCGAGCGACTCTACATGTGCTATAGTTTTTAAAAGCTCCGATTCGCCGCCAAGAAGTTCCTCGACAGGTAATAGGTCGGGCCATCTTCCGTCATGTCCCTTTACGTTCCAGCCAACGAGAGAAATATCCGCGCCCTTGATTCCGCGGCGTTTCATTTTATCAGCAAGCGCCCTCACGTCCGCAAATGTGCCGGCAACGTGCATAGGCGGCTCGTTTTCGTAAGTTTGGTGTAAAATCTCGGGTGGTACGGGCTTCCATCCCATACGTATTCGGACAAGCGGATAGCAGCGCGCGTATTCGAGAGCTTCTCGCTCACGGCATTTATCCGAAAGAGGCTTTATTTCTCCAATCTCCAGTCGGTAATTTATCACCGCCTTTGCAACGTCGTTATAATCCGCTCCCGAGGGAAGCGTGATAACTCTTATAACAAAATCATCCTCAACGGGCTGTGCCGAAGCAGTTACCTTAACGTATATGCCGTAGGCTCCGTCGCGGTATTCCACGATCAGATTATAAAGATAGTTGTTTTCTATCATCACTACGTTAGTCTCATCCTTATCTGCTGCGACAAAAAAGCTGAGCGACGGATTATCAACGCTGAGCTTCTCGTTCTCACCAAGCTCCTTAAAGCGTATAAGGGCAGTGCCGGATGCCTTTTCGTCACCGGGTACGAGATAATATCCTTCGTCTCCTACCTTCATATCGAAGCGATCTGAGGATATACGTATGCTTTTTGCAGATGCGAATTTCGATGCGTCAAGAAAGAAGCGGCGCACCTTGCCGCACTCTGCCTCATCAAAATTTAAAACCGTGCCGTCATCACACTCGGCATAAAATACAAGATTTTTCATATAAATATCCTTCAATTTTAAAATATCTGTAGTCTGTATTGATTTTAGCACCTTTACGTGATATAATCAATACAAAAATCAAACAACAATTTTGTAAAAAGGAACATTTTATATGACGATAGATCAAATCAATCCGCATGTTCGCTTTGCAATGACCTTCAAGTATCCACTTAAGGAAAGCCCGCTCGTTGCCTACGATTCGCACATATATTATATCGCTAAAGGCTCGGGAAGCATAACGTCAGGCGGAAAAACAGAGCAATTCAAGGAAGGCTGCGTGATAAACGTACCCGCGGGCATCGACTATCTTTTTGCCTCAGACGGTGATGTCATTTGCACTTCTATAAATTACGATTACACAAAAAGCAACTCGAGTGTAGAAAACGCCATTTTTCCTGCGGAGCTCTCCGAATTCAAGCCCGAAAAAATAAGCGAGGTTGCATGCTTTGAGGATTATCCCGAGCTTAACGTAGCGGTTGTTTTCTCCTATGCGGAAGCTTTGAAGGAAAAATTCGAAAAAATAGAGGCGGAATTCGTATCACAAAAGCGATTTTTTCGCGAAGCGGCGTCTTTAGAGCTTGGAGAAATACTTATCGAGCTTTTGCGTATGAATATCTCCGGCGCACAAACGGACGGAAAAATAAATAAGGTTCTCCTCTATATACGCGATCATTTCGCTGAGGACATATCCAACGCAAAGCTCTCGGAGATTTTCGGATATCATCCATACCATCTGAATAGACTTATGAAGGCCGCGCTCGGCACCACTCTGCATAGGTATCTGATATTTTACCGAATAGAGAAGGCAAAAAGATTTCTCACGGATACAGAGAGCACGGTTCTTGAGATAAGCAAGATGTGCGGCTACAATAATTTCAGCAATTTCTCGTACGACTTCAAAAAAAGAACGGGCTATACGCCGCTCCGATACAGAGAAAGAGGAAAGATGCGATAAGATAAAATGAAAAAGGCACTCCATAGCAGAGTGCCTTAATGCTTTTAAATTGTAAAGACAATAAATATTAAGTCAAAAGCTTTTGCCTTTTCGTTTAAACCTATATTGTCTTATAACAAACGCATCTTATTAGTTGGATACGTAGGGGAGAAGTGCCATCTGGCGAGCTCTCTTGATAGCAGTAGTGAGCTGCCTCTGGTGAAGAGCGCAAGTGCCGGAAACACGTCTGGGGAGAATCTTAGCGCGCTCGGAAATGAATTTTCTGAGCTTAACAATATCCTTGTAATCGATCTCGTTTACTTTGTCCTGGCAGAAGATGCAAACCTTCTTTCTTCTGTGCATAGGGCGGAACGAGGGACGCTGTGTATCGTTTCTATCCATTAGAATAGTCCATAAACCTTTCCGACTCACGATTTCTATATTACCCGACTCGCAGTGAGTCTTGCGAGGGGCGATGGCTGAGCCGCTCAATACGATTGGCGGTTCTTTGCGAGTGAATTAGAAGGGAAGATCTCCGTCGCTGGGGAGCTCTTCGAAATTAGCGCTTCCCGTAGAGAAGGAAGGAGCGCCATATGCCTCCGGAGTATACGCCGGAGTAGCCTGAGGAACACCTGCAGCTGTCTGAGCTGCGGAAGCTACGAACGAAACCTCGTCTGCAACAACTTCGGTCGCGTATCTCTTCTGTCCCTGGTTGTCGTTCCACGTTCTTGTCTGGAGCTGACCGCAAACAAGAATGGGGTTACCCTTCTTGAAGAAGCGGCTGACGAACTCTGCGCTCTGACGCCACGTAACGACGTTGATAAAGTCAACAGTCTGCTGACCCTGTTCGGTTTTAGCAAAACGGCGGTTAACCGCTATAGAGAAGCTACATACGGAAACTCCTGCCGCAGTCTGCTTAAGCTCGGGATCTGCAGTCATGTTACCGATAAGGATTACCTTATTAAAGCTTGCCA
Source organism: Eubacteriales bacterium (assembly GCA_045129715.1). GTDB lineage: Bacteria > Bacillota > Clostridia > Oscillospirales > CAG-272 > UBA1740. The sequence continues at coordinate 3,717 of JBGVKA010000219.1, forward strand.
TTTTATGCCTCCGTTTTAAATCTGATTACGCTTCAGTTGCTTCGGTTACTTCTGCAACCTCTTCAACGGAAACTTCCTCGGCAACAGCCGCGGGAGCCTTAACTTCCTTAGCGGTGGTCATGTAACGGATAACACCTTCGGTGATACCGAATACACGAGTGAGCTCGCGGGGGAAGTCGGGTTCGCTCTTGAAATTAACGAGAACGTAATATCCTTCGGTGATGTAGTCGATAGGATATGCAAGTCTGCGCTTGCCCCACTCGTTAACGGTTACGTCGGTAGCGTTGTCACCAACGAGGTTAACGAACTTGTCCTTAAGTGCAACGTATGCATCTTCTGCAAGGTTACCGCTAAGAACGAAGAGGGTCTCGTAAGAACAAATCTTCTTTTCCATTTGAATTTTACCTCCTTTTGGTCATTAGGCAATTCTTTCCGAATTGCAAGGAGTCGAACCACAACGGTTCGCACCAGTAAAGTATTGTATCACAATATTCATAAAAAGTCAAGGGGTTTCGGAAAATATCCCAAAAAATCCTTCAAAAACTTGTAAAAAGTACATAAAAAACGCGAAAGCAACCCTAAAACGTTCGCAAAACGATAAAATCGGCAGAGAAGCCCGAGCCTCTCTGCCGAAAATTTATTATCTTAACGAATCGTAGTAATCGAATATAGCATCGAAAGCACCAAGCTCGAAGAGTCTTTCGAACATAGCGTTTGCAATAACCGCGTATCCGACTGCGTTAGGATGGCATCCGTCTGCGAGCATAAGCTCGGTTACAGAGCCTGCGATGATATTATCGAGAACCTTAACGATAGCTTCCTCTGAGTATCCTGCAAAATCGTAGGAATATCTCGATGAGCTGAGAAGATTACCTGCATTGATGTAGTTTTTGCCCCATCTTGCCTCAAGAGCATCGTTAAGAGACTGACGGTCTGCGGTAGTCTTAGAGGTAGATGAGATGATAAGGAAGAATTCGGGATTTCCGCAAGCATTAAGGATCTCCTCCTGCTGAGCGATAAGAGTGGCGTTATCTTTGTTATATCCGCCGTTCTCACCCATAAAGATGATGCAGGTGTTTCCGTCGAGGTGTACGGAGGCCGAGGTAACTACTCTCGTATCCTTATCAAAGATGACCTTATCGGTCTTGCCGTCGGTACGGGTGAAGGTATAGGTGAGATACTGATAATCGCAGTTGATTATGTTCTGTCCCTCGTCTGCAACGCAGGTGAGAAGGCCGGGAACCGTAACCTCGTTTCCGCTCTCATCCTTACCGGTCATATAAACCTGGCTTATACCGCCTCCACTCGCATCGGTACGGCGGAGAACACCAAGACGGCCGTCAAGGTCAAGTCCTTTGTTCTGCTGAAGGTCGATAACTATAGGCGCATCGATGAGAGTTGCCGCAGTATCAATGTAGAAGTAGTAATTCTCGGTATTTGCGCGAGCCGCGATAGTAGCACTCGTTTCACTTCCCACACCGAGATTATATACCGTTATGCTTGAATATACCTTGCTTTCGATAAGACTCTTGAGGATAGTGCGATAGCTTCCGCCGTCCTTGGTGCTTCCGAGCGCTTCAAGATCAATTCCGTGATCGTTGGCAGCGTTTACGTTAGCTGAGTTAGAGCCCTCGGTGATAGAGTCACCCCAGGCGGTGATATCCGCAAGAAGCTTATCTGCTTCGGCAGGATCAACGCTCGTGGGAATGGGGTAATATACGACGTTTACGGTCTCGTTTTCGTTAGCACTGCTGTAAACGTAAAGCTGACGGGTATAATATCCCGCAACCGCAGGAGAAGCAAAGCTTACCGTGGCACCGGGAGCCTTAGTGACTGCCTTTGAGCCCGCAAGCGTATTTCCTTCGCTGTCAACGTAGTTTACGGTAACGGTAACTGCGTTTTTGTAGTCGTTGGCGCTTTCGGCGTATTTTCGGAAGCGTTCAACGAGATTCAAGAGCTTAGCATCGTTCTGAGTCTTTGCCCACGCGTGATAGCTTGCGATGTGATAGCTTCCCGAAGCACCGCCTGCGGTCTTGTAGTAAACGGTATCGCACATAGCGTACGCGTAAACGTCAAGCTCAAGATATCTGCCTTCCTTGTCTTTTCCTTCCTCGGTAAGAAGCGTGATCTCCTTGCCGTTTTCGATGCGGTAGAATGTGTAATCGGATGCGCTTGCATCAGCGTCGATATAGAATCTTATACCGGGAGTTGCATCAAGGTTAAGCGATGCGCCGAGGATACCCTCGGTCGAGGTCGTGCCATCCTCCGACGTAACGGGCGAGGTAACGTCGTAGCTTTTGCCGATTATAGAGTCTATTTTGGAAATAGCCTCGGTATTTGCAGAGTCAAAGTAAACGATAGCCGCTCTTATATAAGAAAGGGTATCGCGAACTACCTGCTTTTCAACGAGAGTGCCTGCACCGAGAACCTTTCTTGCATACTTGGGAACGGAGAAGGTAAAGCTTCCGGTTGCTGTTTTCTCGCCGTCGTTGAGCGTTACCGTGAGCGAAAGCTCGCGAGCCGCCTCGGGCGAGGGAAGGGGAGTCGAGAATACGTAGTAGGTCTTTCCGCCTACGGTCTTGAGATTCTCCTTAGCATCGTCAAGGCTTGCGTAGCTCTTACCGTCAAAGGTAAAGCCGATGAGAGATTCTGTGGGAATATATACGTTGATATACAGGCTTCTGTCAAGGGTTATGCTCATCTTTGGAGCGTAAGTAATACCCTCGACCGATCTGTCTCTGAGTCTGTAGGTGGTAGTTTCCGCGCCCTCTTCGACCTTAACGAAGACGAGCTTGCCGTCGTTATAGCTTTCGGTGGGGAGAGTGGCCGCCGTGGGAAGAACGAGAGCCGGGTATTTTCCGTCCTCGCCCTTGCCAAATGTAAGGGTATCGTTTTCGTCGGATGCCTTCATAAAGTCAAAGGTGTTCATATCGTTGGTATTGATAACTCCTCCGTTGATAACAGCGTTAACGTTAGCGTAATTAGAAAGGCTTGCATCGATGAGCGTATCTCCGCAATTAGTGATGGTGCAGTCGTTGAATACTGCGTTCAAGGCTACGCCGAGATCTCCGTCGTACTCGGAGAGAATTATGGGAGCGTAGGTCTCTATCTTGTCGTTAGTAGCCCAGTACTTATCGAAGGTAACGCCATCGAAGGTGATATTGAATTCCTTGGTGCCCTCGTAGTCGAAGTTACCCGAACCGCGCTTGTTGTTAAACTTAACGACGGGCATATTACGGGTGAGAATGGTACCGTTTTTAACTATAGTAGTCGTAACGTTGATCACGGATGGGTTGGAGCCGACCGCGGTCTTCTTGGGAATGAAGTTAAAGAGTCCGTTCGAGGTCTGAGTTATAGTGTGACCGCCAAGGTCGAAGGTAAATTCTCCCGCTATGTGAGCGTAGTTTCCGTACCAAACATCCGTGTGATTGTAGTCCTTTCTGAGAAGAACGGTAAGGGCACCCTCCTTGTAGAGTCCACTACAGGACGTGGAGTAGGGATTTATAAGGGTTCTGACTCTTTCAAGAGCTCCCGTTCCGTAAGCGTTGTAAGAGCCGAGGTGGAGCTGTCTTTTTTCGTCAAATACCGAGAAGGTCTTGCTTTCTTCCGATTTGGGAATGTATCCGTAGCCGTCGATATAAAGATCCGAGAGCTCGTACATCGTTCTGCTTGCAACGCTTGATGCCGCAAGATGCATCTCACCGGCGTCTGTCATAATCGTTACGTCTCTGCAGTCGGCATCGTAATCGAAAACGAAGGTCGTTCTTTGACCGCTCGTGGTTTTAACGAATACGCAAGAATCGTTCTCGTTAGCACCCGCGATTGCGGTAAGCGAGCTCTTCGCAGATACGTTACCGCCCTTAACGGTTACGTTGCATTCAACCGTACCGAGAGTAATAGCATCGTTGAGTATCTTGAAGTCGGTTGCGGTGGAGTAGTCTATGTTGCAATTATTAAACTCAGCGTTGAAGTTTACCTTCATGGTATCGCTGAAGCCTGCGCTGCTGTTAGTTTTAGTGCCGAGAATGGAATAAGACGTGGGGCTTCCGCTGCGTATAATGATCAGATCGCTGAAAATAATATTGCAGTTCTTAGTGCCGGTGTAGGTCGCGCCCTCGGTCCAGACCTCTGCGATGACCTTCGACGTTCTGAACGTACCGTTCTTTACAACGACGGTGCTGTTGAAGGTATTGGAAGCCGCGAGGAATCCAAACGCTCTCGGTGCGCTTGAATCGAATACGTGGGTTCCAAGGTCGAAGGTATAAGTACCGTTAAGATTGGCCGCCTCGTTCCAACCGCCCGAATTGTTGCTTCCGGTTCCGGTCCACGCCTGGTCTACGAGCATATAAGTAACGACCTCACCTCCGGCGTAAGCACCGTCGCTCTTAAGATTGGTGAATACGTTTCCTATCATTCCGTTATAAGTACCGTAAGTACCGATAACGTTGTAATAGGAGCTTCCCGCCTTCTTTCCGAGCGTTACGAATTTTTTGTCGGAGGTAAAGTAGGATGCGCTTGACGAAGCGTAGCTCTCGGTAATCGCGGTGTCATAGTCCTTGAGATAAAGGGTTACGCTATCCTCTGCATTCATTTTTACGGCAGAATCGGTCGACTTTCCGTTTGAAGCCGCAAATCTTTTCGCCTTAATAATGGGATTGTTTATGTTAACGTTGCACTTAACGTGTCCTGCGGGGTTCGTATCGGAAATGATAGTTACGGGATCCGCGTTAGGCATATCGAAGGTACAGTTGTTAAGGGTAACGTTGAAATTCACAGTCATCGTATCGGAAAAGCTTCCGGAGCTTGAGGTCTTAGCGTTGAAGAGCGTATAGCTTGACGCAGTACTGTGAATCGTAACGTCATCGAAAATAACGTTGCAGGTCTTGGTTCCCGTATACTTGTTTTTCTCTGCCCATACCTCAGAGATGACCTTGGTGGTAGAGAAGGTTCCGTTCTTCATTCTGAAGGTGCTTTCGTATCCCTCGGCACCAACGGCGGAGAGAAATCCGATAAGTCTCGGAGCCGTGGTATTCGTGTAGGTATGACCGCCGAGGTCGAGGGTGAACGTTCCGTTGAGAAGGAAGCCGTTATTCCATCCGCTCGTTCTCGACTCGGTAACGTCGGAGAGAAGATACATGTATATCTCGCCTCCGGGGTACTTTTCACTCAAGGGCTTCTGTACCTCATCGGAGAATATGTTTGCAATAGCGGTGATAGTTTTCAAAAACGTGTATTCGTCAGAGTCCTTAGCTCTTCCGAATACCGCCGCCTTAGCACCCGAAACTATTTTATCCGCGGGGATCGTATAATTTTTTCCGTCGATGGTTACGTTACGGTCTCCCTCTGCAGCGGACGTGCTGAACGATGCCGTTGCAAAGAGTGCGGTGAACGTAAGAACGAGCGCGAGAAGTATCAAAATCTTTCTTTTGATTTTCATTGTAAAGGTCCTTTCATGTTGAATCAATTTTTACCTTGCTTTAGCGAGATCGTTTAGTGCTGACGGTATTTGATTTTTTGCCGTCTTTAGTTTACACTGATTTCCCAAGCTCCGTCAGATTCTTCGTACCAAGGAGTTTCGGTGCCCGGAGAGGTAGTGAGAATATCTTCGTTTGAAAGCTTTACGGTCTCGACCTCGGGTTTGATATAATTTTTCATGTTTTCACCTCCTAATAGTTGATATGTTAAATATAAAATTGCTTAATTGGATGAATAAACCGATTCGGTTACCTCGTAAGGATTTTTTATAGCGTTGATCACCGCCTCCTTGATGTATTCAAGGTTTTCGGCTACCTCGGGGTATGCAGAGGGAGTATCGGTGATCTTGCTTACGTCATATCCTGTGATTGCAGCAAGCCATGTGAGTGCCGCTGTGTATCTTCCGATTCCGTAGCTCATATGATATCCGTCGCGCGTGAGATTATCTCCGAGGGGAGAGGTACGAAGATTCTGTATCGCCGTTGCTGAAACGATAACGTCTGAAATATCCCCGTTTGTGAGGATCAGCTCCTCTACTGTGTTAACAATGCTGTTATACATAGTCATCTGATCCTTGCCGTAGTTCGCAAAGCCGCTGTTGGTGGTATCCTGCTGATAAGCCCAGGTCATATGCCAGAGCAATTCGGCATCGGAGGTCTTAGTAGCGTTGATATAATCGATAACGCCCTGAAGATTGCCGTACTTATTCGGCATACCGGTGTAGTTGCTGACCTGCTGAAGAACTATGTAATCCCAATCGGTGTAGGTGATACCGTACTTTGCCGTAACGTTTTTGCTCTCTGTAATCAATCCGCCGGTGGTTTCGTTTGCGATATAGAAGGTCTCGTAGTTAGCGAGATCGCCTGACATATATTCCATATGCATGTCGAGAGAACAGCCGCCCTTGTAAAGCGTGCCAAGCACCACGTTTTCGATGCCCGCATCCTTTGCCACAAGGTAAAGATGCTGCATAGCGTCAACGCTGAAGCTGTTACCGACAGCGAGGATCTTAAGGCTCGTGGGGATATATTCCTCGTATGCGTTGCCACAGCTTGTGCATCTATACTCGGTAGATCCTCTTGTCAGAGCAGTAGCCTCTGTCTTAATGCTTGATACGTAGGAATGCTCGCAGGGGTCAAGAACGTAATCTCTGTACGCCTTGGCGGATATGCAGTAATTGTAGAGCTTTTCGACAAGGTCGATAAGCCTTGCATCGTCCTTATGCTTTGAATCGGTGGTTATAAAGTCGTAATATCCGTTGATATGATAGCTTCCGCCGTAGGAGCCTGCGGTGTAGCTTATCTCTCCTATGAGCTGATAAGCGAGGAGCGATATATCTACGTAGCCGTAAGTCGCACCGTCGATCTCTTCACTGCCGTATGCGGCGTAGGTGAGAGTAGTGTTACCGTGCTTGAAGGTGTAATCGTCCTTGTTGCTTCCCTGTGCAAGATAGAAGCGTATAACGGGATTTTCAAGGAGCATAAGCTTTGCCGAATGGAGTCCTGCATCCGTGCTCGTGCTTCCGCTTACCTTTTCGAAGGTGTTCGCGTGGTTTCCGAGAAGCTCGTTAGCTGCACCGATAACGCTTTCCTTACCCTCCGAGTCAAAGTAAACGTACGCGCTCTTTACGTATTCAAGCATATCCTTTGCAAGATTTTTCTCGACCTGATCGGCAGAGCCTGAGCTTATAACCTTAGAGCAATACTTAAGAACAGAGAACGTAAAGGTACCGATCGCGTGCTTATCACCGTAATTTAACGTTACCTGAAGAGTTACGTCTCTTGCGGATTCTCCGATGGGAAGATATATCTGCAAGCGGTAGTAGCTCTTATCTCCTACGGTTACGGTCTCACGAAGCTCGTCGTATATTTCGCCGTCAAGAACGAGCTCTACGAGGTCGATTGCAGGAACGTAAACGTTCATAACGAGTCTGGTTTCAAGCGTGATGCTCATTTTAGGCGTAAAATCGATATCCGCGAGCATCTTGTCCTTAAGAACGTAGATCACGGAGCTCTCCGTCTCGGAGACCTTAGCAAATGCAAGAGTGTCACCGTTGAAGGTGAGGGAAGGCGAAACGGCACCCTTAGGAAGAACGAGAGTCGTATAGCTTCCGCTCTCAGCCTTACCGAAGGTGATCTTATCGTCAGCATCGGACGCCTTGATAAGAGTCGTTGCGCCGAGTGCGTTGGTGCAAACGGTACCGCCGTTTATAGTGATATCGGCGTCAATGTAGTTAGATTTAGAGAAATCGAACAACGTCGAATTATTGCTCGTGAAGGTGCAGTTGTTGAACGTTGCAAGGAAGGATACGTTCTTCGTGCCGTTTTCATCAAACTGACCGATGCTTACAAGGGGAACGTAAGAGGTAGCGGTAGAAACCTTGTCGAAGGTAACGTTTTCGTATACGAACGAGAAGGTCTTAGTTCCGTTATAACCGAAGTTTCCGCTTGTGCCCTTAGACGCTATCTGCATAATAGCCTTGTCATTCGTGAGAATGGTACCGTTTTTGATCACGGCGTAGGTAGTCTTGAGAACGGTATTGTTGACTGCCTTACCGGTAACGTCAAACAGACTGTTGCTTTTCATAATAAGAGTGTTTCCGCCAAGGTCAAGAACGTAAGTTCCGTCTATCTGAGCAAAGTTGGCGTAGGGAGTATCCGTATGCTCGTAATCCTTTCTCATATAGAGGGTAAGTGTTTCTCCGATGTATATGCCTTTAGCGTTGGGATACGTGAGCTCCTGGATCTTCTTTTCCGCATTGAGATATACGCCGTAGGATGCGATATGAAGATCGTTATAGAAGAGCGAGAAGGTAGTAGAATCCTTCAGGTTTTCCGGTATGTATCCGTACGGAGTCAGAACGCTTGAGAGTCTGTAGGTCGTGGTTCTCTTATCCTCGGATACCGTGTTGTCTATCTTTGCGCTCGCAAGATGCTTAATGCCGTCGTCCGTGTTGAAGGTAACGGTAGGTGCGGTGGGAGTGTAATTAACGGTGAATTCCGTTCTTGTGTTCTTGGAATTTTTCGTAAATATCACGCTATCCTTATCGCTTGCGCCCTTGATAGTGTTTAGGGTATCAAAGCTTTTAGCGTAAATGTTACCGCCCTTGAATTCAAGCGAGGTGGTAACGGCACCCGATACACAGCTGTCGTTGATAACCGTCAGCTTCGAGAGGGAAGCATAGCTTAGATCGCAGGTATCAAACGTTACGCTGAAGTTAGCCTTCTGCGTGGTACTGAACGATCCGCGAGCGTTCAGCATAGTGAATTCGCTCGGTGTTCCGTTAGGAGTAAAGGTTATATTTTTGAAAGTGATATTGCAGTTCTTGGTTCCGGTGTAGAGTCCGCTTCCGCCGAAGAGCTCAACGATGGGCTTTGAGGTGCAAAGCGTACCGTTTTTGAATTCAATTCCGGTAGTCTTGTTATATCCGAGCGCATCGCTTCTGATCTCAAGACCGATAAGTCTTGGCGCGGTTGACGTGAGCTTGTTGCCGCCAAGGTCAACGACGAGATTTCCGTTCATCTGGAATGCCGCATTCCATCCTGCGCCGGTGGAGGTTCCCTTAAAGGTATAATCGGTAAGCATATAAATTACGACAGTTCCGCCCTGATAGGTTCCTGCG
>JBGVKA010000220.1:0-5470 GCA_045129715.1 Eubacteriales bacterium
CCAGCCTTGATTTTTTGATTTGAGCATAAAAAAAGAAAACCCCGTAAAAAGTATCGGCATATGCCATTGATACATTTTATTACGGAGTTTTCCTATTTATGAGAATTTGTCCTCAGATATTTTCAACGAGAGTGTTTAAAACGGTCTGTTCGGTTTCGATAGTCTCGATCTCAGCATCGCTTTCGACTACGGATACTACGTTATCTCTGCCGGTATTGGTAGAGGAAAGACCGAAAATAGTGCAGCAAACCACAAGTGCGCAAACTATAGTAGCAGAGCAGAGTGCTGTGAAGGAAGCTCTAAGAGGGAATTTACGCATGGTCTTGTCTCTTTCGGGTGCCTTCTTTACCTTAAGCTTCTCGCCTATGTAAGAGAATACGGTGGTAAGAGAGGTGCTTGCGGTCGTGGCTACGGCAAGACTGTTGTTAGAAGCTACAGTCATAGCATTTCTCTTTGCCTTAGCCTTCATAAGCATATAATCGCCGAGAGTATAATCTGTATTATCTTTTTCTACGGTAAAGTTCTTTACCATATTGCTGTAAAGCTGATCGTAAGTCATTGCCTGATTCATTAGCGTATCTCCTTCAATTCCTATCTTTATATCTTCTCCGCTACGCGAAGCTTAGCACTTCTTGAGCGTGGATTGTTCTGTAATTCTTCCTCGGAGGGAAGTATGGGCTTTTTAGTCGTTTCTTTGATCTTTGGCTTCTTACCGCAAACGCAAACGGGGAAGTCGCGAGGGCAGGTGCATCCCTGAGAAAGCTCCTTGAATGAAACCTTAACGAGTCTGTCCTCAAGAGAGTGGAATGAAATAACTGCGATCCTTCCGCTCTCGCACATATTTTCTGCCGCGCTCATTATCATTGGGCGGATAGTATCAAGCTCTGCGTTTACCTCGATCCTGATTGCCTGGAACGTTCTCTTTGCCGGATGAGGTCCGTCCTGTCTTGCTGCCTTGGGAATTGCGCTTTTAATAACGTCTGAGAGCTCGAAGGTCGTTTCGATCGGCTTTTCGGCTCTTCTTTTGCAGATAGCCGAAGCGATTCTCGGAGCGAATTTTTCTTCTCCGTAGTCGTAAATGATCTTCTTAAGATCGAATTCCGAATATTCGTTTACAACGTTGTATGCGGAAAGGGGAGCATCGATCTGCATTCTCATATCGAGCTTTGCATCGTGCATATAGCTGAATCCACGCTCGGGACAGTCGAATTGGAACGAGCTGCATCCGAGGTCTGCGAGGACACCGCCTAAATTATCTATTTTTAAATCTTTGATTACGTTATTAAGCTCGGAAAAGTTACTGTTAATAAAGGTTATCTTGTCAAGATGATCCTTGAGTCTTTCCTTTGCCGCTGCGATAGCGTTTTCGTCACGGTCGAAGCAAATGAGTCTTGAACTCGGACCGAGTCTCTTTGCTATCTCAAGTGAGTGACCGCCACCGCCCGTGGTACAGTCTACGTACGTGTAGCCGTCTCTGATGTTAAGTGCTTCTATACATTCGGAAAGAAGCACAGATACGTGTGAAAAAGGAATTGATGCCATATTGCGCTTCCTTTCGTCAGTTTTTTATAATCCGTATTTGCGCATGAGCTCTCTGATTGCCTGAGGATCGCGCTGGCTCTCACGCTGGCTCCAGACTTCCTCAGCCCATATCTTTATCTGCTTGCCCGCGCCCACGAAAACTACGTTCTTGGATATTGACGCGTGCTGCATAAGCTTTTCATCAAGAATTATTCTTCCGTTACTGTCGGGAACGCATTTCTGAGCGGCACCAAGCAGGTATTCCTGAAGCTCTGCGGCTTCCGATTCGGGGAGAGAGGATATCTGTTCAACGAAGTCCTCCCAATCCTTAGCGGTGTAAATCGAAAGGTAGGGATCAAACTTTCTCGTGATGTAGAATTCAGCGCCTAATTCTTCGCGGTACTTTGCGGGAATGAAAACTCGTTTTTTAGCATCGAGCGAATGTGGGAAAGAACCAACGAATGACACGATAATGCCCCTCCTTTCAAAAACTTTACACTTTTATCGTTTTTACTCCACTTTTGTGGTCGCAATTGGGGAAATTGATACACTTTAATCCATTTTGCCCCACCGATGTATATATTATAATACATAAGGCGCGAGTTGTCAATAGCTTTTTTACAATTTTTTCGAAAAAATTAACAAAAAATTCCAAGGCAGACGTGCAAGAAAAAAGTTTATAAAAAAAACGAAAAGCTCTTCCATTTTAGCGCGAAATGTGGTAAAATATGAGCGTGATCTTCTTATTGGAGGAGTTATGGCGTTATTTAAAAAAATATTCGGCAAAGCAAGATCCACCGATAGCTACGCCTTCAAGCTTGAAAGAGCGAGAGAGCTGCACGGTCAGCCGGTAAAGTACGTTACGGAGCATAGAAACGGCAACGAGGACGTTATCGGAAGAGGTGGCGCGCTTTGTCTTAAAAACGATGAATTTATAGTTGATTCCTCAGGTGACAGACTGTTCGTTACGGACGTTGCCGATCTTGAGGCAAGCTATCTTATGAGCGGTGACGGTGTTATCGTCAGAGGAAAGAACAAGCTTGAGGGCGGTAAGGAAAGAACTATAACCGTTCATTTCGTTTATTACAGGAAGTGACAGTATGCAGAAAAACAGTCCAAATACCGCGGCAGTGATCTTAGCGGCGGGATCGGGAAAGAGAATGGGGATAGGTGAAACGAAGCAGACCTTGACCGTTCTCGGTAAAACGGTTTTACGTCGCACGCTTGAGGCTTTTGACACAGCCGAGTGCGTAGACTCGATCGTGGTCGTATACAAGGAAGACGAGCTTGATTTTGTAAACAAAGAGTGTCATTCGTTAAAAAAGCCTTTTACTTTAGTAAAAGGCGGCTCTTGCAGAGCGGAATCGGCATCCCTTGGCTTCAGAGCCGTATCTTCCGATGCCGAGTACGTTATGATACACGATGGAGCAAGGTGCCTTATAACTCCCGAGGAAATACTTTTGGTAGCCGAGGGTGCTTATAAATACGGTGCCGCCACCGCTTCAAGACCGGTTACGGATACCGTGAAGAGATGTGACGAAAACGGAAAAATTACGGCTACGCTTTCGCGCTCCGAGTTAAGATCCGTTCAGACACCCCAGGCGTTCTCAAAGGAGCTTTATGCAAAAGCTATTGCAAATGCAAAAGCACTTGACAACGGTATTACCGACGATAATATGTTGATCGAGAGCATCGGCGTGAGTCCTTATTGCGTAACCACGCTTGCCTCAAATATAAAAATAACCGCAATTGAGGATCTCTCGTTTGCGGAAATGATAATAAAAAAACGCGAGGGATTTTGATATGAAGGAAATCAGAATCGGTCACGGATACGACGTTCATAGGCTCGTTCCTGACAGAAAGCTCATTCTCGGCGGTGTTGAAATTCCGCACACGGTAGGGCTTCTCGGTCACTCGGATGCGGACGTTTTGCTACACGCTATAATGGATGCTCTGCTCGGAGCTATGGCTCTCGGTGATATCGGTAAGCATTTTCCCGATACCGACGAGGCATATCGAGGAGTCAGCAGTATGCATCTTTTGACCCGTGTAAATAAAATTCTTTCGGATCGCGGCGCGCGTCTCGTTAATCTTGACGCTACCCTGATATTGCAAAAGCCTAAGATCGCGCCCTATATAGACGCTATGCGTGAGAATATCGCGTTTGCGCTCGGAGTGGACAAGTCGCGCGTGAGCGTAAAGGCTACCACCGAGGAGCATCTCGGATTTACGGGAAGAGAAGAGGGCGTGAGTGCACACGCAGTGGTGCTTCTTGAGGCGTAAACGAAGACGTGACTGAAGAATCGACCTCAGCCACAAATCTTCATTAATATATATTAAAGGCAAAGTGATGGCTCGTTTTGAACTCAAACGTCCTTATCTTTACTGTCGGCGAGCTCATATATGCCGAATCTTGCCCTTAATATTTTATGTAATAATTGTTTTTTAGATACTAAGTAAATATAATATTATAAGAGGTATAATACTATGATAAAAATTTCTCCTTCCGTGCTCGCTTGTGACTTTACAAAGCTTGGTGAAGAGGTTGCCGATATCGAGCGTGCAGGCGCAGATATGGTTCATCTCGACGTTATGGACGGAAGATTCGTAACGAATATATCCTTCGGACTTCCCGTTATCGAGGCTCTTCGTAAAAAGAGTGAAATGGTCTTTGACGTTCATCTTATGATAGTAGAGCCTGAGCTTTACGCAAAACGCTTCATAGATGCAGGTGCGGATATCGTAACGTTTCACTACGAAGCAACCGAGGACCCGGCGACGTTGCTTGATCTCATAAGCGAGAACGGTGCAATGGCGGCTATCTCCATTAAGCCCGGTACTCCTGCAGAGGCAGTTTTCCCGTATCTCGAGAAATGCGATATGGTTCTCGTTATGACCGTTGAGCCCGGCTACGGCGGACAGGCTCTTATCCCCGAAACTCTCGATAAGGTAAAGGCTATCCGCGAGGAGATAACCACGCGCGGACTCAACGTATACGTTCAGGTTGACGGTGGAATCACCGCAGATAACGCTCCTCTGGCAATCGAGGCAGGTGCGGACATCCTCGTTGCAGGCAGCTCCGTTTTTAAGGCAAAGGATAGAAAGGAAGCTATCGATAAGCTCCGCGGATAAGCTCCGATAAGCAAGACCGACAGGCGCGTTATCCTTAACTAAAGGCTCGCAACAGGTTGCAACAAAGCAAGAAAATGAAGCCGATAAAACGGCTTTTACATAACGAAAAAACAGAAAACAAAAACACAGCTCAAAAATTCAGAGCTGTGTTTTTTTTGTTTTCTGCTTGAAAATAACACGCATTTTTGTAAATAAAAGGTTTATTGATTTCCAAACGGTATCTTTAAGTGATCGTAAGCAAGCTTTGTAGCACATCTTCCGCGAGGCGTTCTTGCAAGGAATCCTATCTGCATAAGATAAGGCTCGTAAACGTCTTCAATGGTGATAGCCTCTTCGCCTATCGTTGCGGAAAGCGTATCGAGTCCGACGGGGCCGCCGCCGTAGAATTTGATGATAGCCTCAAGCATCTTGCGGTCGGTATTATCAAGACCGAGCTCATCAATCTCAAGTGCCTCAAGTGCATAATCAGCGATCTCGGAGGTTATCGTTCCGTCACCCTTAACGAGCGCGAAATCTCTGACTCTCTTTAAAAGTCTGTTTGCGATACGGGGAGTACCTCTGGAGCGTGATGCTATAGCAAGTGCACCCTGCTCGGTGATCTCGATCTCAAGAATTCCCGCAGATCTTTTTACGATAGAAGCGAGCTCCTCGGGAGTGTAAAGCTCAAGCTTTAAAAGAACTCCGAATCTGTCGCGAAGGGGAGTGGTGAGCTGTCCGGCTCTCGTCGTTGCACCGATGAGCGTAAATTTGGGAATGGGCAGGCGAATAGATCTTGCGCTCGGACCCTTTCCGATGATAATATCGAGCGAATAGTCCT
>JBGVKA010000221.1:0-5464 GCA_045129715.1 Eubacteriales bacterium
CTACGCAAATTACAGCCTCCTCAAAAACGGGCTTACCGCAGTTGGGGCAGAAGGAATTACCTTTTCCTGCCTCTACGCCACAGCTCAAGCAAATTTCCTGACCGTCGTTCAACTTTGCACCGCATTTTCTACAAAACATCTCAAAAAACCTCCTATTTTTATTTTTTATGTCTCTATTATAAAACAATAGTCACCGTGTGTCAATATATTTTCCAAAATTAGGGTGAAACGGAGGGCACCGTTTTTTGCCGTTTTCACGGCACGCGGTCGGTTTTTTGAGTCTTCCGATATCGCGCACATCCCTCTCACTAAAACATTTTATTGCAAAGCTCTGCATTTTATGGTATAATTTAGTAACAAACGAAATTTTATGTCATTTAACTTTCGAGGTTTTTATGATCAGAGTCGAGGATTTAAAGAAGGTATATAACGCAAAAAGGGATAAGCCCTGCACGGCACTCAGGGGCGTTTCGTTTACCCTGCCCGAGCAAGGAATGGTTTTCGTCGTTGGAGGTTGCCTTCGCACGCCGCAGTATCAAGCGCAGAATGTACGAAATAGGTATTTTGCGCGCTCTCGGATGCAAAAACAAGACGGTTGCAGGCATCTTTATGCTGAATATTGCTCTCGTTTCGCTGATCATCGCGCTCATATCCATACTGAGCGTGAGGATTTTGGATCCCGTTTTAAACAGCACGCTTATCGAAAACCTTTCCGTTATGCTTAACGTGGCTCTTATAAAGGATCTCAGGATCCTTCAGTTCAGTCTCCTCTCTGCCGCAGTGGACGTTATAACGATACTCCTGCTCGCCTTCCTCTGTGCTCTCGGAGTATTCCTCTCGTGCAGAAAGATCAAGCCCATCAGCATTATTCAGAACGGAGAGTAAGCCTTTCCTATCTTATCCGATAATTCTTTTACGGTAAGACTCCCTCGAACTTCTTTTTTACCGGTTTTTTTCGTCACGGACACCGTAACTACGAGTGGCAATTTCAAATACACTAAGATCTATAAGCGCATCAGTGATACCTATCCCGCTTGATTTTGCGCTTACAAAGACCTGAGGAGGCGTATATGCAAAATAAGAGATTTAAGCCTTTGATCGACAGATCGTTCTATATGATATGGATACCGACGGCGGTGCTTTCAGGCGTGGGAACGGTTATCGCCTGTGCATCTCTCATCGCGCTTATTTTACTTATTGCAACAGATCTGTTTGTGCTTTATTTCTTCCTCTCGTCGCTCGCGGGGTACGTTGAGCTTCGCGAGGAGTCGGTATTTATCAAGCTCGGATTTATAATGAAGATCGATATTCCGTATGAGAAAATACGCGGATTTTCGCGCCAGAGGAAGATATATTCCGACTCCACCGTCTCAATAAAAAACTCGCTTGAGCACGTCAATATCAAGTACAACAAGTTCGATCTTGTGAGCGTAAGCGTCGTGACGAACGACGAGCTTATCCAACAGATCGAGAAACGGATTCAAGCCAAATCAAAGTAAAATCGCGCGATTTTGTAAACATTAGATAGCAAAAAGCAACCTAAACCACAATGCAGTTAGTGATTTAGGTTGCTTTTTTCATTGACTTCTGCGCTTTTCCGCGCGCGGAGAAGCTCCGAAAACGTTTTTATAGGTCTTGTAAAAGTTAGAATAATTGTCGTAGCCTATTGCCGCTGAGGCATCGGTGGCACTCATTCCCTCTCGCATCAGCGAGACGGCGTAGGCGAGCTTTTTATTGATGATATACTGCTTTACGGATATTTTCATTTCGTCTCTGAAGATATGGCTCACCGAGGATCTTGAAAGAAATACGTTCTCGGCTATCGAGTCGAGCGTCAGTTTCTCGGTTATGTGCGAGTCAATATACTCGACCGCCGCCTTGACGGTGGGGTGGGATTTTTCCTTTTTCGAGGCGGTGTCCTTATAGGTGTGAACGTAAAGAGCCTCGACGAAAAGGCTTTTTACAAGTGGCAAAAACGTACTTGTCGGAGACTCGCAGAGCACCTCTCTCACCCTGCCGAGTGCCGCCGTGAGAAGCTCGTGCGATGAAAGAGGCTGGCGGACGGTCTTAGCCTTGAAATCCTCCGCGATCTCGCGCGGAATAAACGACTCGTCAAACAGTGCCGTGGCTCTTTTGTATAAGGTCTCCTCAACACCGAAAACGCTGTGGTAGGCGAGCGGAGGGATGACGGCTATCTCCCCTGCCTTAAGGGTGAATTTTTTACCGTCGATAACGATACTGACCTTTCCCTCAAAGACGGAAATTATCTCGTAGCGCGTGTGACAGTGGCTCTCGAATATCTCCTTACCCTCGGCTATTCCCTCTCGGTAGGATATTCTTATATCCTCGCCCTCAATGGTTTTATGCACCTTCATTTCTCTCACCGATACGCCTTCGCCCTTTCTTTTTTATATATAGTAGCATATAATTGCACGAAAAGCAATGTTTTAGCCGAAAAAGATATTGTTTTTTTCAAAAATGTGTGATATAGTATGTCTGTAATATATTTTATTAATACAAAGCGAGAAAGAGGTAAAAAATGAGTATTCTTAATCAGCCGTTACTCTTTTCGGGCGTTAATATCCCGAACCGCATAGTTTTTCAGCCTATGGAGGGCTGTGACTGTAACCCAGACGGTACTCCGAGCGAGCTCACCGTGGCAAAATACGAAAGAGCCGCAAGATCGGGCGCGGGACTCATCTGGATGGAGGCGAACGCAGTTTGCCCCGAGGGTAGGACCAACGTCGGACAGATGATGCTCACGAAAGAAAATCTTCCCGAGTTCAAGAGCTTCGTCGATAGTCTCAGAAGGATCGCAAACGACGAGTGCGGAATAAACCCCGTGATCATTCTCCAGCTTACCCAGTCCGGACGCCAGAGCATCGTACCGATGATCGCGTACCGCCACCCCATATACGAGGAAACACGCCCCGTGACCGACGATAATATCGTTACTGACGAATATCTCGACACTCTCGCGGAGAAATACGTTGCCTCGGCACTCCTCGCTCACGAGGCGGGCTTTGACGGAGTTGACGTTAAGTCCTGCCACGGATATCTCTTCCAGGAGCTTCTCTCGGCGTTTGACCGCCCCGGCAGATACGGCGGAAGCTTCGAGAACAGATCGCGCCTTTATCTCGACTGCGTTAAGGCGGTCAAGGCGGCAGTTCCCTCCGATTTTCTCGTCGTAACGAGACTCGGTGCCGCGGATATGGTTCCCAAGCCCTACGGCTTCGGCACTACCGAGGATAACGAGCTCGACCTCACCGAGACGGATATGCTCGTTGAAAAGCTTATGGATGCCGGCATCAGAATGATAAATATAACGATAGGAAACCCCTATTACAATCCCCATATAAACCGTCCCTTCCGCGTTGGTGCTTACGAGGCACCCGAGGCACCCGAGGTCGGTCTTCAGCGTTTCATAACCGTGCAGAAGCATCTTAAGGATAAGTTCTGTGATCTCACTATCGTTGGCTCCGGACTCTCCTACTACCGCGCGGAGCTTATGGAAAAGGCTGAGGAGATGATCAATATCGGTGCGGCAGATCTCGTCGGCTTCGGCAGAGGCACGCTTGCTTATCCAATGTTCTACAGAGACTGGCTGGAGGGAAAATTCGATCCCAAAAAGACCTGCGTTTCCTGCTCAAAGTGCACCGCTCTTATGAGAGCAAAATGCGTTTCGGGATGCGCGGTGTTCAACGAATATTATAAAAACTTATACAAGGAGAAGGTATTATGTCAAAAATAGCTGTTGTAACGGGTGCTTATCAGGGCATCGGAAAAGGAATCGCAGACGGACTTAAAGAGGCAGGCTACACCGTCGTTTACTCCGACGTTCACCCCGAAATGCAAAATGAAGTTTACTTTAAGTGCGATATTTCGAAGGCTGAGGACAGAGCAGCCCTCGCAAGCTTCGTGGTTGAAAAGTACGGAAGGATAGACCTTCTCGTCAATAACGCAGGAGTTGCCTGCAAGGTAAGACTCGACGTTCTTGAGACCACCGAGGAGAGCTTTGACAGAGTCGTCGGCATCAACACGAAGGGCACCTTCTTTATGTGCCAGACCTTCGCAAACGCTATGATCGAGTGTCAGAAGAAGAACCTCCCCGACTACACCCCGAGGATCGTTAACATTGCCTCGAACTCAAGCTACACCTCAAGCACGAGCCGCGGTGAATACTGCATCTCAAAGGCAGGCGTTTCCATGACCACGCTTCTTTTCGCGGATAAGCTCGCAGAATACGGAATTCCCGTATTTGAGGTTCGCCCCGGAATCATCAAGACTCCCATGACCGACGTCGTTTCCGCAAAGTACGATAAGCTTATCGCGGAGGGCATCACTCCCATCAAGCGTTGGGGAACCCCCGAGGACGTTGCTAACTGCGTTATCGCGGCGGCAAGCGGACTCCTTGATTTCGGCACGGGCACCGTTCTCAATGCAGACGGCGGATTCCACATAAGAAGACTTTGATCTAAAAATTGATTTAAGAGGAAAGATATGAAAATATACGAATACGACGCCCTCGTCATAGGCTCCGGTTGTGCAGGCTACAACGCGGCTGACTGGCTCTTTGACCTTGGCGTAACTAAGGTTGCCGTGATGACCGAGGGCAAGCTTATGGGTACCTCGCGCAACACGGGCAGCGACAAGCAGACCTATTACAAGCTTTCTCTTGCAGGTGACGAGGGTGACAGCATACTCGGTATGGCACAGACGCTCTTCTCAGGCGGTGCTATGGACGGAGACGTTGCCTTGGCTGAGGCGGCAGGCTCTGCAAGATCGTTTATGAAGCTTGCAAACCTCGGCGTTCGCTTCCCCACCAACGAATACGGAGAGTACGTCGGCTACAAGACCGACCACGATCCCTATTGCCGCGCCACCTCGATAGGCCCCTACACCTCAAAGAAGATGACCGAGGTCCTTGAGGCATCCGTTGAGAGAAAGGGCATAGATATCCTCGACTCTCTTCAGGCAATAAAGATACTTACGGACGGCGGCAAGGTCACGGGCGTGTTGGCTCTCAACACGAAAAGCTCCTCCGAGGTCGATTACGTGGCTATAAAGTCCCCGAACGTAATAATCGCGACGGGCGGTCCCGCGGCGATCTATAAGGACAACGTTTATCCCGTATCCCACACGGGAAACTCCTCTCTCGCTCTTGAGGCGGGCGCGGCATTCGGAAACCTCTCCGAGTGGCAGTACGGCCTTGCTTCAACAGATTTCAGATGGAACGTTTCGGGCACCTATCAGCAGGTCCTCCCAAGATATATTTCGGTAGACGAGGACGGTGTGGAGCGCGAGTTCCTTCTTGATTACTTTGAGACTCCGCTTGAGGCTCTTAAGAACGTATTTCTCAAGGGCTACGAATGGCCCTTCGACGTCAGAAAGATACACGGCTCCTCGTACGTTGACCTCATCATCTACCACGAGAGCGTTATTCTCGGAAGAGACGTATATATGG
>JBGVKA010000222.1:0-5471 GCA_045129715.1 Eubacteriales bacterium
GTAGTAACGCCCACACCGTATTGCTTGGCGTTTGAAAGGTCGTTAACGAGCGACGACTGAGTGCAGCTCGTGATTATATCGAATATGATAGGGAAGGTGTTGCTTCCAAGAAGATTAGCGAGAATAACGGGACGGTTATCGAAGTATTCCAATATCTCGTTAACGAAATTTGTGAAATAATCTACGGGAGACAAAAGGTTATGTTCGTTTGAGAAGAGTGCCGACGAAATATCGTTGATAACGCTCGCGGTGACCGATCTCAAAAAATCGTATTTATCCTTAAAATGCTTGTAAAACGTCGCGCGCCTGACTCCCGCTCTTTCGCAAAGATCGAAAACGGTTATATCGTCAAACGAGAGGTCGTTCATCATCTGTGCAAGAGCGTCCTTAAGCTTAGCGTGAGTTTTAATAATTCTCAAATCAACCTTTTCGTTCATCTTTCCGTCCTTAAAAAGTAATGAGGTAATTTTACAGACATTTTGACAAAAAGTCAAGATAATTGACTTTTGTTTAAGAATTCTTAAGATTTAGAATCTACTTGATCTTTCTTGCAGTGGAGCAGGTGAAATAGAGTATCTGTCTGTCCTCGGCTAATTTTCTTAAGATCCGAGTTGCTTTTTCCACGTGTGCATCGTCAAAGGACGTAAACGGATCGTCAAGTATCATAGGCGGAAGCTCGCTTGAATAAAGCGAGTCTACGATTGCAAGGCGCATAGCGAGAGCGTGCATATCGCGGACACCGCGGCTGTAAGAGTCGGCTTGCCTTGATCCTCCAAGCTCGGTCTTCATATAGCTGAACGAGGTATCTATAGTGAAGTCTGCGCTCGTTTCGTCAAAGAGTGAAACGTATTTCTCAAAACCGCGCTTGGTGGAGTCAAGATATCTTGCCGTCATAGAATCTCTTGCCCTTGCGAGATAGTCCTTCGTCTTGGTTATAACGGTGAGATTTTCGCGGAAGAGCCTGATCCTCTCGCGCTTTTCGGCAAGCATTTCCTCGAGCTCGTCCATACCTTCAAGCTCGCGTGCAATGAGATTGTATTCGGATTCTGCACGCGTTTTTTCGCGCTCAAGTGCTATAAGCCGATCCTCTATTTCGGCTAAGGTCTTAGTGAAATCGTCGTTTGTGATATTGGAGACTTTGGGCGTGATTTCTTTCGTAAGGTCCACACCGTGTGAGGTTGCAAACGCGTTAGCATCTGCACGTCTGCGGTCGAGCGAGGCGCGGATAACCTCGTATTCTGCGAGATTTCTTCTTATTTCTTCAATAGGATCCGCGCTCGTCGTAGGGAAGAGAGATATAAATTTGTAAAGCCTTTCACAGAGTATACGAAGCTTCTCGTTGCAGGATGCTCTTTCGCTTTCCTTGTCCGCTTCAAATTCCAAAAGCATTTCGTATCTATGACGCTTGTAAGCGATGATCTCCGTCTTTTCTTCCAACGTAAGACCGTCGGCTTTAGGAAATTTTTCGCAAAACTCCCGAAGCTTTCTCTCCTGTGTGAGAATATCGCCTAAGGGGTTGTGATCGGCTCCTACAGACTTGTGATCCTTTGCTTTTTCCAGATAGTAATAAAGGTCGCGCTCCATCGTGCTGAGGGCATCCTCGGCGGAATGGAATATTTTATTTTCTCCGTATACCTCAAAAATAAAATCGAGAGTGCTCTGAAGCTCGTCTGATTTAGAAAAAGCGTTTTTTTGCGAAAATATAGGTAAAATGACAACTAAGGTTAACAAAATTCCGCATATTGCTAACGGATAGATAACGCTCGATATAAAATAACCGCCTAATGCACCCGCGAGCGCAACGAGTATTCCGAGCGCGGAAAAGGCTATGCTTTGCGGTTTAGGCGAATTCTTTGCTTCCTTTAAGGATCTTGCGTGAGCTTCGATCTCATCTCTTGTTGGAATCCTTTTGAATGGAGACCTTATCTGTGAATGCGCCGCACCCGTTATGACTTCTGCACGGCACTCGGAAACGCGCCTTGCCTCTAACTTCATTTTTTCGCATTCCTCGACCGAGGTGTCCGCGCTGAAGAATTCCCGAAGATCCTTAAGCTCTGAGTTTTCTCCAAGCTCCGAAAGCTTGCTTTTGAGCAGGTATATCTCCGATACGTTTTCCGATGCGTACGCCATTTCGCTATTGGTGGGAAGCTTCCTTTCGAAGAATTTTAAAAGCTCGCTCTCGCGCTCCTCGTCACTCTTAAGAGCACCGAGCATCTCGCTGTAGCGCATCTCATAGCCCTGCTTTTCGCGCTTCCGCTTTTCCTCGCGCTCTTTTTTCGCTATCGACTCTTTTTTTGCCTTCAGTGAAAGTATTTGTTCTTGAAGCTCTGATAAGCGCGCTTCTATTTTAGCGGAGCCCTTCTGCATTTCGTAAAGAGCGTTGATCTTGTCCTCAAGCTCGCTCGTTTCGGTCTCGATCTCACGGATCTCACCGGTACCGCCTCTCTTCTGGTAAAAGCGGCGTCTCTCGTCAAGAAGCTTTATTGCATCGTCAAAGCCGCCTATGTCACCCTCGGTGCCAACAAGGTCGGAAAGCTTTGCGGAGATCGTCGGATTCGTGTTTTTGCCCGAGAGATTCTTTTCCGAAAGAAATACCGTTCTCTCAAAGCCGTCGGCGTCTATACCGAATATCTCCTCGCCGAGTGATGAGGAAAAAGCGCGTGACTCTTTTCCGGTGCCAAGCTCGTAAAGCTTGAAGGTGTCCTCGGATGCCCTCTGCGAGAAGGTCCTTTCGACTCTGTAGGTCTTACCTCCCACCTCAAATATGAGATATCCGCCAAAGGCACCGCCCTGCCAAGGATTGTATTTTTTGCGCTCGTTTTCGTCAAGGCTTTGCCGTCTCGTATCGTCCAAGCCGTAGAGCATGGCCTTGATAAATACCGAGAGAGTGGTCTTACCGTATCCGTTTTCGGCAGTAAAGGAGTTCATTCCGTCCGAAAATGCAAGCTTGAATTTTGAAAGCTTACCGAAATTTTCAATATAAAGCTCTTTTAATTTCATACGGCACCTCCTATTCGTCGAAGGCCTCTCCCGAAAGTGCAGAGAGACCGCAATGTATTATTTTTTCCTTTTCCTCGTCGGAAAGCGTTTCGTCCTCAAGGCAAAGTCTTATAAATTCGCCCTTAAGCGACCTATCGTATTTGTAATCCTCCGCGCGTGTGAGAAGCTTAGAGGAATCCTTTATTTCAAGGTAATAAAATCTCTCCGAGAATTTGCGTGACAAAAACTCCTTGTCGCATCTGAGCTCAAGCTCTCTCTGTCCGATAAAATTAACGCGGATAATATTTTCCTCTCCCACGCCCTTTAGTGCATCGTCCATTCTTGCCTCGACCTCGTGAGTTCTTAAAGTGTCGCTTATATCAACGTCAACGACGAGCATTTTTCTTTTTGCAAACGGAACGAACTTATGTGATACGCCCCACTCGGATACGTCGATCAAGGAAAATCCGAGCTCACCCGTTTCGTCAAAGCCTCTGCCCTCGGGAGTGCCCGAGTATACGTAGACACCGCGCTTATCTATTCTGCCCGATGAATAAGTGTGATAATGTCCGAGCGCGAGATAGTCTATATTCTTGTCGGCGGCGTCCTTAAGTCCGATAACGCCACCCTCCCTCGTTCTGTCACGAAGCTCACCGTGTAAGACTACTATATTTTTTCGTGAGGGATCGAGCCTTAAGCTTGAAAACGTATCGGGAGCCGTCTCGCTTCGCCCTGCTACCGTGATATTTCTAAGATCGAAGTAGGTCCATTCGCTATCGAATATATAAAGATTTTTCGGAAGCATCTCTCCCGATGCTTTTACGAGGCTTCTCTCGTGATTTCCGGGAAGATAAAAGAATTTCATATTCTCTGCGCGGTCTATGATGGATAAGACCGTATCGAGCTCCTTCTTCGTTGCCTTATCACTGTCAAAGAGGTCGCCCGCGATTATCATTGCGGAAGCACCCAGCTCCATACCGTCACGGCACATACGGAAAAAGCTCTCCGTGAGCTCGCGCCTGCGCAAGGATGCCTTAGAGGAGGGAAGACGAGCGGAAAGCCTTGATGCAAGGTGCACGTCCGAGGTATGTATTATTTTCATATTATCGCTCCCTTCTGTATTCGGTCGGAGTTATGCCGTAAGCCGCGGAAAATACCTTTGAAAAATACGATTGATCCGAGAATCCGCAGCTTAAAGCCACCTCGTTTACCGAGGTGCTTTCGTTTTCAAGCATCTTTTTCGCTCTCTCAAGCCTAAGTGTGTTGAGATACGAGTTCACCGTAGTCGAAAATTCCTTTTTAAACGCGGATAAGACCGTGGATTTGGAGTATCCAACCGCCTCGCAGATATCCTTAACGCTTATCTTCTCGGTAAAATTCTCGCAGATATATTTCATCGTAAGCTCGCCGACCGTAGCCTTCGTGGCACTGACGGCATTCGAGAGAGTCAGATAGCTCGCGCAAACGGTCATAATATTGACGAAGGATTTTATTTTATTCTCGTCGATAGTCGGAATAGCCGCCGCTATTTCTCTTGCCTCGAAATCGGTCTTTCCGTTCTTTGCGAGAGCGTGAAGCATCGGAGAGATGCCCTCACCCTCAACACGAACCTGTCCGAGCATAAGATATCCCGTAAGTATTCCAAAGTTATAGAGCGGACTCACCGCCTCAACGAGATTGTGGCGGCATTTATAAATGATCGGCTCGCCGGTGCTCTCTACGGTCTGGCAGGCTTCCTTGTCGCATTTTTTACAAAGCTCGCATTCGTTCTCGTTGCACCTTTGAATGTAAGCGCAAAAATCGTTCTTTTTTTCGGGATACGCCGCAACCTCGTTAAAGCTCGTGCTGTGGAGCGAAACTCTGAAGCCCGATATCTTGTTAAGATCTCTGAGGATTGCGATTATCTGCTCGTTGTTCATAATGTTTTACCGCCGATTTCATCCTGATTTGTTAGTTAACTCGTGCCTTTTTTCGTTTATAATGGAAAAATGCACTATTCTACAAATCATTATACTATTTTACCTTGTAATTGTCAATATCGTAATATAAAATATATGTGGACATTCAACTTAAAAGATTGGCGCGCATATTATATATAGGCGTAGCAAACGGGAGAGTTGCGCGGTTTTCCGCGCAGTGCAGAAAATGAATTTTATTAAAAACGTATTTGAACGCTTCGAAATTGAAGGAACCTTAAAAACCGCAGAGCCCTTTGGAGACGGTCATATTAACGACACTTATCTCGTAAGGGTAGAAGAGGGAACAGAGGTAAAAAAATACATATTCCAAAGAATAAACAGAAACGCCTTCAAGGACGTTCAGGGACTTATGAAAAACTTTGCCGCCGTGACCGAGTACTTCAAGAAAAGGCTTGCCGCGGAGGGAAGAGACGTAGCCCGTGAGGTCTTGAGTCTCGTATATACGAAGGACGGTAAGAGCTACTACGAGGACGAGGATGGCGGTGCCTGGCGCGTAACCCTCTACGTTGCGAG
>JBGVKA010000223.1:0-4368 GCA_045129715.1 Eubacteriales bacterium
GGCAGATACGTCGTTCCCGTAAAGGCAGAGTACAGAAACGAGCTTAAGGGACTCGTTCACGATACGTCCTCTACAGGAGCCACGCTCTTCGTTGAGCCCATGGCGGTTGTCGATGCGAATAACGAGCTTAAAAGTCTCTCTGCGGCAGAAAAATACGAGATAGAGAGAATACTCGCGGCACTTTCGCAGGATTGTGCGGACGCGTCGTCTCTTATCACTCTCAACTATCACAACATAACCGAGATAGCCTTCGTATACGCCTGCGCCTCGCTCGCGATATCAATGAAGGCGGAAATGCCGAGAATAACGAAAAAACGCCTCGTGAATCTAAAGCGTGCAAGACACCCCCTTCTTGACAAAAACAAGGTCGTTCCCATAGACGTTGCGGTAGGAGAGGATTACGATACTCTCGTTATAACCGGTCCCAACACGGGCGGTAAAACGGTCTCGCTTAAGACCGTAGGACTCCTCACGCTTATGACTGCATCGGGACTTCAGATACCCGCGCTTGAAACCTCCGAGGTAGGAGTTTTTGACGGCGTTCTCGTTGATATCGGAGACGAGCAGAGCATCGAGGCGTCTCTTTCCACCTTCTCCTCGCATATGGTGAACGTGGTCGGAATACTCAATTCCGTAGGCGCTCGCACGATGGTTCTATTTGACGAGCTCGGCTCCGGAACCGATCCCATCGAGGGAGCCGCTCTTGCCACCGCGATACTTGAAAAAACTCAGGCACTCGGCGGTCTCACTCTTGCAACCACTCATTACGCTGAGCTCAAGGCGTACGCTCTTGATACTCCCCGCGTGCAGAATGCAAGCTGTGAATTTGATATAGACACTCTTCGCCCGACGTATAAGCTCGTTGTCGGAACTCCCGGAAAGTCAAACGCCTTCGCGATATCCGAGAAGCTCGGCATACCCAAGGACGTTCTCTCCCGTGCCGATGAGCTCGTAGCGAGGGATAATAAGCGTTTTGAGGACGTTATCGAAAAGCTTGACACCGACAGAATGAAAATGGAGGCGGCAAGGGAAAAGGCGGAGGAGCTCCGTACTGAATACGAAAGATTCAAGTCCGAGTCCGAGGAGGAGCTCAAGCGCAAAATTTCAAAGACCGAGGACGAAACGCAGAAAACTCTTCTTAAGGCAAAGCAGATACTCGATAGCGCAAGAGCATCGAGCGAGTTTATCTTCAAGCAGCTTGAGGCTATAAAAAAGGCTGAGGATAAGGAAAAGCGCGACAGACTTATGCTCGAAGCACGCGATGCCGTAAGAGAGAGCCTCAGGAAAAACGACGATATGCTTTCGGGCATATCCATCAAGGAATATTCTCTCGACGAGGATTATAAGCTCCCAAGACCTCTCAAGGTTGGAGATAAGGTCTACGTCATCACCGTAGGAACCGAGGGCGTGGTTACCGCGCTTGCGGATAAGAAGGGGCTCGTTGCGGTTACCGCAGGCGTTCTAAAAACCAAGGTTACCGAGGATAAGCTTCGTCTCGTCGAAGCAAATACGAAATACAGAGAAAAGAAGCAACAAAGACCTGTCTCCGAGGGCAAGGTAAAACGCTCTGTGGTTTCCGAATTCAAGCTTGAGGTCGACGTTCGCGGAATGATAGGTGACGACGCGTGGTTCGTAGTTGATAAGCATCTTGACGATGCCATTCTTGCAAACGTTCCGTTCGTGAGAATAATTCACGGAAAGGGAACGGGAGCTCTTCGTGCGGCACTCTGGAAATATTTCAAGAGCGATAAGAGGATCAAGACCTATAAGCACGCAGAATACGGTGACGGAGATGCGGGAGTTACCGTTATAGAGCTTAAGCACTGATGAAAGAGTGCTTACAATAACAAAAGGCATCCGTTTTATCGCATACAATAACAGTATTATAAGAGGGAAAGAAAATGAATTTTGAACCGTTAAAGGACTTTCTTGACAATTGCCTGCCGAAGCTTGGAATTCCGGGCTCGGATACCGTGGTATACAAGGGAAGAAAGGAAATATTCCGCTATCAGAGCGGATACGATAGCCTTGAGAAGAAAACGCCCGTGGATCCTAACGCGCTCTATCATATGTACTCGGTAACGAAGGTATCTCTTGCCGTTTGTGCGGCTCAGCTCATCGAGCGCGGAGAGATAATGATAAACGATCCCGTGAGTGCGTATTTTCCCGAATACAAGAGCCTTACCGTTAAAGTGAAAGCTCCCGACGGAACCGTAGAAATCCGCGAAGCGAAGAACACTCTTCTCGTAAAGCATCTTCTCTCTATGACGGGCGGACTTAATTACGATATAAACAGTCCGAGCATCAAGCGAGTCAAGGAAGAGACCGACGGCAGATGTCCCACCCTCGATGTTGTTCGCGCTATGGCAGGCGAGCCGCTTGAATTCGAGCCCGGCACCGACTATAGATACAGTCTCTGCCTTGACGTAGTAGGCGGTATCGTTGAGCTCGTTTCGGGCAAAAAGCTCTCTGATTATATGAGAGATAATATTTTCCTTCCTCTCGGAATGAAAAACACGTCCTTCGGTCTTACGGACAGTAAGCTTGAAAGACTCGCTACTCAGTATCTCTACGATGAGACTCTCAAGGGACCTCGCGAGGTTGCTAAAAATTATAATCCCTTCGTCTTCGGCACCGAGTACGACAGTGCAGGTGCGGGACTCATATCCTGCGTAGACGATCAGATACTTCTTGCGGATGCGCTCACCCATATGGGACTCGGTAAGAGCGGAAACAGAATTCTTTCGCCCTACACCGTAAACCTTATGCGCAGTAACATTCTTGATCAAAAACAGCTTTCGTCGTTTTACAAGCACGGAAATCAGGCTACTGGATATGGCTACGGCTGGGGAGTAAGAACCAATATGGCACCCGAGCAGGCAGGAAATCTTATGCCGAAGGGTGAATTCGGTTGGGACGGAGCACGTCTTTCGTATCTCTCCGCTTGTCCCGAGTCGGGAATTTCGATATTCCACGCAGAGCATATGGGTAAATATCACTCGACCGTAATACCGAGACTCAGAAACGTTATCTATTCCTGCCTTGATTATTAAAATGTAAACGATTTGATTTGAATGGAGAAAAAATGAAGCTTATCAAACTTGAAAGCTCGGCTACGAAGGAAGAGCTCTTGACGATGCTCGCGGACAACGAGCGGGTAAATAAGGGCGTTGCCTTGGACGGCAGAAGGGGAACACCTTTTATGCACGTCAAGGAGTACGGTGGAAGACTCAGAATAAAATGCGAGTACATAGGCGGAGCATCGAAGGATAACGCCTTCATTGACGGAACGCACTTTTCGGGAAAAATAACCGAGAAAAACGGCAGGACCGAGATAAAGGGCGTGATCACTACGGCTCTCGTATTCCATCTTATCTTGGCGGCGTTCTTCTTGGCGTTCATCGGCGTATGCATCGCGAGGCGCGGATTCAGTATCGTCCCCGTATGCCTCATCGTATTTGATATATTTATGTATAAGGATGAGTTCAAGAAGCAGGGAATTATCGAAAGATATCTTATGCGCGCCGTAAAAAGACTCGAAAACAGAAAATAAACCAAGGGCTTAGCCGAGTGATCGGCTAAGCCCTTAATGCTTTTTCAAAACAATTTATTTTTTCGTAAGCGATTTTTTGTGGATCTCTCTGTAATGCGCTGGAGTCGTGTTCATCGATTTGCGGAAGGCACGGTGAAACCTTCTTTCACAGTTGAAGCCGCTTTCAATACCTATAAGAACGATGCTCATATTCGTGGTAAGTATCAATTTCTTTGCGTATTCTATTCTGAACATATTAAGGCACTCGCGGAAATTAGCCTCAAGAATTGAGGAGAAGCTATGTGAAACGTGGCTTTCACTGTATCCGATAGCAGAGGCAACGTCTTTAAGCGTTATATTTTCGGAAAAATGTCCCGACATAAAGTTGAGAGCCTTAAGCACGGCATCGGTTCCCGTGCCTCGCGTTTGCTCAAATATCTTTGCTGAGCAAAGATATTCGTCAATAACCGGATACAAAAATGCCCTTATTTTTCTTGCCTCACTCTCGTCGGGGTAAAGGAGCTCCTCATTAGTATCGAAAATGCGAGCCTCAAGTAAATGCCGCACCTCCTTTGACGGTGTGAAAACAACTCTGTCGTATTTTGTAAGCATTTCGCCCTCGTGCATTATATTGGATAAGATCGAATACGAGAACATAAATAGCCAAAGATCAACTCCGGGTGTATCGTGCGAGAAAAATCTATGAAAAGTGAATGGCGGAACAAACACGATATCGCCCTTTTTCGCTATCTCGGTTTTGTTGTTCACGGTCACCTCAATCTCACCGTCAAGTATATAAGCCACCTCCGCAAGCTGATGGATATGCATAGGACGTC
>JBGVKA010000224.1:0-7973 GCA_045129715.1 Eubacteriales bacterium
CAATCGAGTTCACGACCTATTACGATTACGCGACTCACGGTGCGGCAAAGCCGGGATATAACGGCACTCCCGCAGTTATGTATTTCGTAAATACCAATATCGAAAGAGTTGGTACCAAGTCCGACGTTGAGATAATCTCGTCGATGCTTGAGCGCGGATACGTAGTTACCGTTTTTGATTATCTTAACAGTAAGAAGGCTACGTCCCCGGGACTTGATTGGTCAACTCAGCTCCTCAGAGCAGAATATATCAAGGGAAATATGTTCACCGACGGGACAAAGCTCCCCTCGGGTACTTATAACGACAGCTTCGTCGTTCCTGCGGGCTACGACGTTTCCTACGGCAACGTCTTCTGGGAGGCTGATAAGCACGCCGCTGACGGCTCTCTTGAGAAGATAGTTGAAAACTGGAACACCGACCTTAAGAACTGGAACAATATAGAGAATAAGCTCGTATATTGGAGAAACGCTCTCGGTGAGCAGAAGAGCACCGAGGAAGGCGCAGAGTGGTTCAGTGACTCCGCGGGAAAGAATTCCGTTTCAGCATCCGATCCGAATGCTAATTATACCAAGGTCAAGTATACCATCGCGACCGACGTTACCGATTGCGTTGGCCCCGACGGAACTCCTATCGATCTTAACCTTTATATGCACATAGTTTACCCCACGAACCCTGAAAACGACGTACCCGTGGCGGTTCTTGCAAACTCCTCCGAGTATCTTCACACCGCGAGCACCTCGCCGTCGAAGGTCCGTCCTCAGCACAACGGATTCCTCTTCCGCGGATATGCGGGTGCGGTATTCGATTACCTCTATCAGCCTATGGCTCAGAGTGATTATTGGGGATACTACGACGGACAGACCTCTCAGGGCGGTATCACCGGAGACAGAATGAACTACGGTCTTCACCTTTACAGTGATAAGATGGTAAATACCGCGGCTATGAGATATCTCAGATATCTTGCTTACACCGACGGTGACACCTATTCCTTCGATACCGATAGCATCGGCGTTTTCGGTAACTCCAAGGGCGGATGGTTCACCTTCCTCGGTGAAGCGGAGCTTAAGAATTACACGGTAGAGGACGCGAGTCAGTATACCAAAGAAGAGCTCGAGTTTCTTATAAACAACAGGATCACCTCCTACACCGCAAAGCGTCAGTTTGAGGGACACAGAGGAGAGAGCCGCTTCGATAACGGCATCACCGAGTCCTACACCAAGAACGGCGTTACCATAGACGGCGGCGAGCTTCAGCCTTGGCTCACCTATGAGGACGAGAACGGAGAGATCCACGAGATCCTCGGATATGCAAGCTGGATATACGCGTCTAACGGTTCTCAGTACGAGGATATCACCGAGGGACACGCCCCCGTATTCTCGGCACTTCATCTTCAGGACGATTTCACCACGACTCACAACCTCTTCTCCGAGGTTACGAGAAATCTCGATATCCCCTCCATGTACGTTATCGTTGACCTCGGTCACACCTTTGCATACGGTCCCGAGTATTATTACGGATACGATACGTACGATGCAATGTTCGCTTTTGCAAACTATTATTTGAAAAATGATGCGGTTCAGGTTATCTGCACCGATCCTGCGGATAAGACCGGTGCAATGTCCACCACCGCTCCCATCACCATTAAATTCTCAGGCTCTGTGCCTGCCGAGGAGATAGAGAAGGTAACTCTTTCCTCCGGAGGTAAGGTGATCGGCGGTACCTGGAGCTCTGCGAGAGGAAACACCGAGTGGACCTTCACTCACGAGGCACTTCTTCCCGGTGCGGCTTATACGCTTACCGTTCCCGCGGCTCTTTCGGGAGACAACGGAGTTCAGATGGGCGAGAGCTACACGGCAACCTATTACACCGAGAGTGAGGGCGTTTATAACGTAGTAAAGACTAACGGAAGCCTCGGCACCTACTTCACTCTCACCGTGCCCGAAAGCTCCGTGGCATCCGATGCGAGAATCAGATTCTACGTTTCGAACGATGCGGCAAACACGTTAGAGCTTTACACGGTTTCGGGCTTTGATAAGAACGATCCCTCCTCGTCCGTAAAGGGCGCGCTCGTTGACAGCGTATGCCTCAGCGGTGAGGGCTATTACGAGATAGACGTTACGAAATACGTTCTTGAGGCGGATGCGGGAAGCGAGATGACCTTCCTTCTTTCCGCTAAGAAGACCGCGGGCGAGAGCACTAACGTGACCTCGTTTGCATCCTCTATCTCTGCGGCTACCGTCGGCTCCTACGTAAGAGCATCCGTTTCCACCGCACCTGACGGAACGAGCGCGGCAAAGGTATACGTTACCGCTAATATCAAGTCGAACGGCTCTAAGCAGTACCCCAACGAAAAGCCCTTCTACGCTAACGCGACCACCGCTCTTACGGTCAAGAACCTCTTCGGCACGACTCTTACCGAGAACGATCTTGGAAGAAAGTACCGCGTTACCGTGAGACTTTACGACACCGACACTCGCGTGGTCAACCTCGCTCTTAACAGAGTAGCGGGAGATATGGTCCACGATCAGAGCGCGGCAAACTACAACTATAAGACCACCGCGGGCAAGTGGCAGGAGCTCTCCTTCGATTATACCGTATACGAGCCCACCTACGGAAGCTCGGGACTTCTGTCCAAGACGCTTACGATAATGCTCGGCTCCACGG
Source organism: Eubacteriales bacterium (assembly GCA_045129715.1). Taxonomy (GTDB): domain Bacteria; phylum Bacillota; class Clostridia; order Oscillospirales; family CAG-272; genus UBA1740. Next base: position 2,665 of record JBGVKA010000224.1, read on the forward strand.
GTAAGGACGAGTCCCCCGTTTACATCAGCGGAATAACCGTTACCGAGATCACCACCGGCGTTGAGATCGGCAATTCCTCTCTCGTTCTCGGAGAGGGTGACGACGCTTACAAGAAGAACGGCGCAGGCAATCCCTTCACCGTTGGATCTACCACCTACGCAACTCTTTATGCGGCACTTCTCGCGGCTAAGAGCGGTGACACGGTGAAGCTTAACTCTAACCACACTCTCACCTCTGCGGATAATTTCACCGCATGGGGAACCCTCGGAACGATAACGCTTGACCTTAACGGATATAAGCTTTATTGCGACACCTCCTCGCCCCTTATCACGGCGGCGGCAACCACGACCGCTACGGCAAACGTAACCGTTAAGGGCGGTAGCATTTACCTTTCCAAGAGTGCTCTTGTCGGCTATAGCGGCTCGACCTCTGCAGGCAAGGGCAAGACTATCAACGTAAACCTTGAGGATCTTAAGATATTCAACTCAAGAGGCTCGACTCTTACTGACCTTATAAGCGCATCGACTATCGAGAGCGCGTCGGGTGCTAACGTAAGCATAAGCCTTAAGAACGTTGACGTCAACTACAAGAAGCTTTATAACTCGCATAACCCCGTAACCCTTCTTTCTAACGGCTCCTCAACGCTTAAGGTAAGCTACACGCTCGTGGGCGGAAGCATCAGTGTTGACGGAATCTCGGGACTTACTATCTACAACACCTTCAAGAAGGTCAATCTCGCTAAGGATCAGAACGGTGAATACACGGCTCTTTATATACCCGAGGGAATAACTCCTCCGACCTTAGCGGTTACCGTCGGCTCCTCTGCTATGGCGTACGCGCTTGAGAGCGTGAGCGCAGGCGTTGTAAAATACGAGGTAGAGGCAAGCGACAACCTTACCGTTTACGGTGTGGTTCCCGAGGAGTATTCGGACGTTAACGATTATCCCTTCGTTCTCTTTGACGAAAACGGAAACTTCAAGGGTGCTTACTCCAAGTGGCTCGGAACAGACGGCTCGGGCGGTGTTATCGGAGCGGCAAGGGCTTACGTTGTAAACGCTTGGGACGGAACGAGCTACGGCACCGATCCTAAGGAAGGCTATATAGTAATGAGAAGGAATTACACCTACGAGAGCGCGGAGAGCTACGACAACCTCGCTCAGATACAGGGTGCAATTCACGTCGACCTCGGCGGATATACTCTCTCTACCTCCACCTATGCGAAGCCAATCCTTGCGGCTGCATCGAAGGGCTGGAGCGGTGCGGCAGGACAGAAGGTATTCCCGACCACGGTATCCTTCTATAACGGTAAGCTCATGCACGGCAAGAGCGGTATCATCAATATGAAGACTTGGGACACTCTCGGAGACGGAAGCCTTGTAAATAAGAAATTCAGCTTCATCTTCAATAACGTTACCTTTGGCTTCGTTGAGGGTGCGGATGCTCTCGGACTTATCGCTCACTCTGTCAATGCTAACGCAGGCACTATCACGACCGCTCCTTATTACTATACCTATAACGATTGTACGTTCGATTTAAGAACGACGAAATCGCAGTATAGCAGCGGATTCGTAGTCTTCAACACCAAGACCGAGGGTAAGTACGCTAAGGTAACTCACACCGTTAACGGCGGTACGGTTATCGCAGACAATCCCTCCAAGGTCGTTTTGGTATCTCCCGAAACCGATAACTACGGCTCAACGGTAGTATTCGCAAAGGGAAGTGACGGAAAATATCTCACCTACAGAGCTCTCACCTCATCTCCCGCACCTACGGGAAGCTATAAGGCGGAGAACGCAAAGCTTGGCTTTGTAGCAGCTGCGACCGACGGTAATGATACGATCTATGAGATGATCGAAACGAGTGCGGACGCATTCTACGATGCTATTCCCACCGACTACGCAGATACCTCTGCTTATCCCTTCGCGATATTCGATAAGGACGGTAAGTTCTTGAGTGCAAAGGCTACGCTCGGAAGCGCACTCTCCTCTGCAAAGACTCACATTAAATCTAACGTTTGGGATCCCGTAAAGAAGACCTACGGAACGAGTCCTTACAAGGCGTATATCCTTGTGAGAGCCGATTATACCACCACGTCGTCCGATAACAGCTATCAGGATATGGCTCAGGCACAGGGCGAGATAGTCATCGATATGAACGGACACACTATCACTCAGGGCTCGACCGATACTTACGGTATCTTCGGAAGAGCGCAGAGCAAGGGATGGAGCCAATCGGGTGACGAGAAGATATTCCACAGCACCTATACGATAAAGGACGGAAGCTTCAAGGTTCTCAACAAGTCCTTGTTCGGCTTCAGCACTTGGGAAAGCGTTGGAAACGGAACCATCGCGGAGAAGCTCTTTACCTTCAATCTCGAAAACGTTGAGATAGGATATGCCTCCGGTGCTACCGTTACCGATCTTCTTGTTACGTACTCCGCGTCTAAGGCGTCCTCCGGATGTACTCTCAGCGCGGCGGCTCCTTACGTTATGAACTTCGAGGGCTGTACGTTTGATATGAAGACGAACGCTCCCTCGTCTCCAAGACTCTTCAACGCGGCTCCTTCAAACGGTCAGTGGTTGAAGAGCACCATCACCGTTAAGGGCGGAAATATTATAGCTAAAACGCTTACGTTCGAAAAACTTCTTGCGACCGAGAGCGTATACGGCTCGTCCGTAACCTTCGCTAAGGACAGTGAGGGCAAATACACCACGCTCACCCTCGATAGCTCGGGCAAGGCTCCCACGAACGATATTCCAAACGATACCGGAAAGGCTATGAGATTCGCTAAGGAAAGCTCGACTCTCTATTCGCTTTCTACGATAATCACGGCTTACGGTGCGATCCCCGAGATCTATGCAAATACGACCACGTATCCTCTTGCGGTATTCCAGAACGGCTGGTTCGTTGCGGCTTACAACGTATTCGCTGACGGAACCAACGAGGGAGGCGCATTCGCTAAGGCGAAGGAGCTTACAGACGGAAGCGTTGCGAGCGAAAAGGGAACTCAGGTAGAGATCCTCTTCAGAGCCGACGCGGTTGCAACCAAGGAATTCACCAACGTTGGTCAGATACTCGGAACGGTTCTTATAGACCTTAACGGAAAGACCTTCACTCAGAAATACAGCGATACGAACGGCAAGTCCCTCTTCGGTACCACCGCAAAGAACTGGAAGGGCACGGATGATGCAATATTCAAGATCTTCAACGGAAACATCGTGCTCCAGACCTGCCTTCTTTCCTTCGACGGATTCGGATCTACGTATCAGAGTGAAGAGGGATACAAGACCTATAAGATCGATTTTGATAACGTCAATATCTCTTACGCATCGGGATCTGCTCCCACGAGTCTTCTCGGCGTTTACTCCGAGAGAATGACCGGCGGAAAGCTTGCCGTATACGAGGTCAAGTTCACCGACTGTAAGTTCGATATATCCGGCGTTAAGACTCTTAAAGAGATCTTCAACGCGAACGACACCGATATCACCAATACCAACGCGATCGTAAAGGTTGACGTCCTTGGATGCAGCATCACGACCGCTAACGTTCTTCCCAAGCTTTACGACTTCAATTCGCAGAACGGCTCCTACGTTACCTTCGCGAAGAACTCTAAGGGAAGCTTCATCACCGTTACTGTTCCTCAGGGCGTTGCGATGTCCTTCGGCTCCGCGAATGCGGGAGCTCTTGAGTTCGTTAAGACCTCGGAGGGTGACAAGACCGTAAATTACGCTCTTACCGATATCGACTTCAATTCCTACGTTCCCAAGATGAGTATTACGCTCTCGCACGAGCTTGTTCTTAACGTTTACATTCCTAAAAACAGAACCGAGGCGTTCACGTTTAACGGAGTAAGCTACACAGATCTTACGGCACTTGCTGACAACGTTAAGACTCTCGACGACGGACGTGAGTACTATCTCATCTCGGTTGCTCTCGGCTCGTCCGAGGCGGCAAAGACCGTTACCCTTGCCGCTAAGGTGGACTGCGAAGGCAGTACCGCTACCGCAACCTTCACCTTCACTATTCCCAAGTACTGCGTAAAGGTTCTTGAAAAGAATGACGCGACAGAGCTTGAAAAGACTCTTGCGTGCGACGTTCTTCAGTATATCAAGGCGGCTTACGTTTACTTCGGAACCAAGCACAATACCGAGGCTGAGGTCGAGAGAGTTTCGGCTCTCGTTGATTCCATAATCGGAAATTACGCGAGCGCACCCACCATCAGCGGTGAGACGGTCAACGCCGCTCCCGTGACGAGCGTAACGCTTAACCTCGATGCAAGACCTACCGTCAGATTCTACCTCACCGATACCGAGGTTGAATTCTATGCGAACGGTAAAAAGCTTGCAACGGTAGAGGGCAAGGACGATCTCGGCACCTACGTTGAGCTTGACGTATACGCGTACGCGCTTGCTGAAACGATCACCTACGAGGGAGGAAGCTATCACGTTTCCGACTTCCTTAAGGGCTCGGAGGGCGAAGCACACGAGGCTCTCGTTTCGGCGTTCGTTAAGTACGTTGAAAGTGCTGCCGATTACCGCCGTGCAGTGATCGGAAATTAATTTTCAAAGCAAAACCAAATAAATGAAAAAGAGGCTTAGCCGAAAAAAACGGCTAAGCCTCTTGATCTTTGTTATAAGCCTTTAAGCAATACCGTCCGCGGTGCCGTGCGGCTTCTTGCTATCGCTTTTTGACGTGATCCTTTTGATCACCTCGTTCTCGATAACGAGCAGAGCGTAGGAAAAAACGGAGAGTATCAGTATATAAGAAAACAGGAAGACGGGGTAGGGCGTGTAAGCTTGTATCGTCTTTAGTACGGGGAATATGCATTCGAAATACGGGCTTATGAAGAACATATTGAATACGTCGTCAATGCCGTTTGCCGAAAGAAGTAAATAGCCTACCACGTTCAGCGTTAACGCTACCGCAACGAAGGATAGGAAGATGGGGAGCGCGGACTTGAAGTATTTCTTGAGGTCAAGGCTTTTGTTTTCGTAAAAACGCCTGAGGTTGAAATATATTCCGAGCACCACCTGACTGCCGTGCCAGATCATCGTGTGAGCGTTTATTCCGAGGGTTTTCACGAAAACGTTGCCGGGGTATATGCAGACCGCCGATCCGCCGAGCAAAACGAAGCTGCCGTAAAAGGCAACGAAAGCCTCGCGCACCTTACCCGAGGGTAAAAATGCAATGAGGGGGAGAACGTAGAGCGGTGCCGAGCAAAGCTGGAAGGGAAAATCCATCCAACCGTAAGAGATGGAGAACGCGTCACCGTCGAGCGAGAAGAGAGACAGAAGCTGTTTGTACGATTC
>JBGVKA010000225.1:0-8670 GCA_045129715.1 Eubacteriales bacterium
TGAGAAGTTGGAAGAATACATACATTACTACAACAATGAGAGAATTTCTCTCAAACTAAAAGGAATGAGCCCAGTACAGTACCGAGCTCATTCTCAAATGATTTAATATTTAATTTTGTCTAAACTTTTGGGTTCACTTCAAAAACGCCTCTTCTTTTTATTTTTCTGCGCGGCAGATAGCTTTGTTTTTTGTCTTGCTCCTGATATATAACGGGGTGTTTGGTACATAATAATAAAAACTCAGCTTGCTTTTTGTTAAAAATTGCAGAAAAATATTGATTTTTTCTGAAAAATGTGATATTATTATAAAGTTGAAAATAGGACAAAAGTGAAAAACGACAAGAGGGAAATAAAATGATTCGTACAGATTTAAGAAACATTGCAATAATAGCCCACGTTGACCACGGAAAGACCACTCTCGTTGACGAGATGCTTCGTCAGGGCGGAATTTACCGTGAAAATCAGGAAATGGCAGACAGAGTTATGGACTCGGGCGACCTTGAGCGCGAGCGCGGAATAACCATTCTTGCCAAGAACACCGCTATTCATTATAAGGACGTTAAGATCAACGTTATAGATACCCCCGGCCACGCTGATTTCGGCGGTGAGGTTGAGCGTATTCTTAAGATGGTTAACGGAGTTATTCTTCTCGTTGACGCAGCAGAGGGGCCTATGCCTCAGACAAGATTCGTGCTTGAGCGTGCTCTCGCTATGAATCATAAGGTCATCGTAGTAGTAAACAAGATAGACCGCCCCGATGCAAGACTTGACGAGATCGCAGACGAGGTTCTTGAGCTTCTTATCGAGCTTGATGCAAGTGACGAGCAGCTTGATTCTCCGATGCTCTTCTGCTCGGGCAGAGCCGGTACGGCTTCCTTCGATCCTCACACTCCCGGTAAGGATCTTACCCCTCTTCTTGATAAAATACTTGAATATATGCCCGCTCCCGAGGGAGAAGAGGAGGATCCTCTTCAGCTTCTCGTTTCCTCTATCGACTACAACGAGTTCGTTGGTAGAATAGGTATAGGAAGAATCGAGCGCGGAATGATAAAGCAGGGACAGGGCGTTGCGATTTGCAACTACCACGGCGACGGAAAGTCCAAGCCTGCAAAGATAGTATCTATCTATCAGTTTGACGGACTTAAGAGAGTTCCCGTAACCGAGGCAAAGGTTGGAGACATCGTTTGCTTCTCGGGTTGCGAGGATATTTCCATAGGAGATACCGTTTGCGCTCCCTCGTGTGTCGAGCCCCTTGAGTTCGTAAAGGTAAGCGAGCCCACGATGGAAATGACTTTCGCGGTCAACGACTCGCCCTTCGCAGGAAAAGAGGGTAAGTTCGTTACCTCTCGTCACCTTCGCGCCCGTCTTTACCGCGAGCTTCTTAAGGACGTTTCTCTCCGCGTTACCGACGGTGAGACCACCGATAGCTTCCGCGTTGCGGGAAGAGGAGAAATGCATCTCTCCATTCTCATTGAGAATATGCGCCGTGAGGGCTACGAGCTTTGCTGCTCCAACCCGAGAGTTCTTTATAAGGAGATAGACGGCGTTAAGTGTGAGCCTATCGAGAACGTAATTATAGACGTTCCCGAGACGTATATGGGCTCAGTCATGGAGAAGCTTGGCGCAAGAAAGGGTATCCTTAACGATATGCAGCTTCACGGTACACGTCAGAAGCTTTATTACACCATTCCCACAAGATGCCTCTTCGGTTACAGAAGCGAGCTTCTTACCGATACCAGAGGAGAGGGACTTATCTCCTCGATCTTCGCAGGCTATGAGCCCTTCAAGGGCGAGATCAAGACGAGATTCACCTCGTCTCTCGTTGCAAGCGAAAAGGGTATTGCAACCACGTACGGTCTCTTCCAGTCTCAGGACAGAGGTCCCCTCTTCATCGGTCCCGCTACTCCCGTTTACGAGGGTATGATCGTTGGCGAGAACCCCAAGAGTGACGATATCGAGGTCAACGTTTGTAAGGAAAAGCACCTCACCGCAATTCGTTCCTCCGGTGCTGATGAGAAGCTTACGCTTATCACTCCCGTTCAGCTCTCTCTTGAGGAGGCTATCGAGTTTATCAACGACGACGAGCTTATCGAGGTAACTCCCAAGAGCATCAGACTTCGTAAGGTGGTTCTTGACACTCCCACGAGAAAGAGAATTCAGGCTCAGAAGCGTGCCGCTCTCAAAGAGGGTAAGTAATACCTAAAGCACCGTTCAATAAAATTATTCAGGGGTACTGTAAATGCAGTACCCCTTTTGTTATGATAAAAATTCTTTGATAACGAGACCTACGACTCCCTTTCCAAAACTATCGATAAGAGTGGGCGTGACAGATAAAGAATGGCAAGGGAGGAGAAAACGGCAATAACCATGCGCGCAAATAAAAGCTCGCGAAAAAGATACACCACGCTCGCCAAAATTAGAAGAAATAGCAGTTTTTGAAAAGCTTTGTTTACATTAACTATATAATTGCGAGTTATTTTCCTTGCGTTTAAGACTCCAAGAGTTGAGAGAATAAGAAATCCCGAGGCGGTAATAATAGCCGTAACGTATAGCGGAGCGCGTTTTATCATCAAGAAATCGAGCACTAAGGTGACGGCGGCGGGAAGTATGCCGGAAAACAACACGCCCACCACTCTCTCGCGAGCAATGGCTATACTTGACGAGCAGCTTGAAAGAGCGAGAGGGATGGGAATAAACGTGCTTATAAATAACACGGGTAGCGCGCTTTGGTATTCCTCGGGTGCCAAAAACGTGAAAATATCGGGGGCAAAGCACAAGAATAACACGACCAGAGGAACCGAGACCGATATCATAAGGTCGAGGGTGCATCTGACTCTTTCGTAATCCCCCTCGCGTGCCCGTCTCATAAGCCAGGGCGAGAGCGCACTCATAATTCCGCCGGTGACTGCAGTCAGTGCAACTCCTGCCGAATAAGCAACCGAGTATTTCGCGAGCTCTGCCTTTCCGAGCAAGCTCGATATAAATAGCTTATCTGCCTGTGAGATGATCATAACGGAGAGGTAGTACGGCAAGAGCGGTGCGGCAAGCTTAAGCAAAAACGACGAGCTCCGTTTCATATATCCGAAGACGCCGTGCACAAAAAGAGATTCCCCGCGCGCCTCGGCATACGCGCCCTTGACGCAAACTACAAGGATGACCGTGGCAATAAGTGCCAAGACGGAGCTTACAGCACCTATCTTGACCGATACGTGATCCAACGCTTTCATTCCGTTGACTCCGAGCAGTAGTATGCTTAAGGCGGGAGCTGCAACGCTTTGCAAAAGAGACGTGACGAGGGGCGGTAGCCATTTGTAAGAAAACTTGCACCGCGATACGTACAGGTTGATCAGCGATATCGAAACGAGAGATAGGAAGAGAAACGGATATGCGAGTGGAAAGCTCATTCCGAAGCCGCCTCTTGAGCTTATAAAAAAGAGAATAAGCGTTATCGGGATCGCGAGGACTACCGAGATCATCCACGCGGTGAGAACGGACAGAAAGCGTTTTTTCTTCTCTCTCTGATAGAGGCGCATTATAACGCCGCCCGACATCTCCATGGTTGCGGCAACCGTCGAGAGCGAAAGCAGGGTTGAGAAGATAGAGAACTCACCGTATTCGGTAGGGGAAAGCAGCCTCGTGAATATCGGGGTAAAGAAAAAAGCCGCGCCCTTGCAAAGAATGTTGCTGAGAGTGAAAAAAAGAGAAGAGCGCGCAGGAACGTTCAGCGCACTTAATTTGAATTTTGAATATACGCCTCGCGCGGCGTTATGCTTTGCCGTTGCTCTCATTCTTTTTCTCCCGATCAGGCTTTAAAATATACTGTCAATATTTTTTCACGCAGGGCATATTATAAACTATACAGTTTCTGGAGATTTTGAAAACTTTTTGCTGTGGCGTTGTCATTTTGACACGACAAAGCGCGCAGGATAACAAAAAAATGCAAGAATTGTAAAAATATCTTGCATAAGTATTGATTTTGACTAAACAATGTGGTACAATAAAGCGTATTTTAAAATATTTAGTTCGCGGAGGACAAAACCAATGTTCAAATCAGCATATTTAAACGATCTTATGGCGCGCGTTGAGGCGAGAAATGCGGGCGAGCCCGAGTTTCACCAGACGGTTCGCGAGGTTCTTGAGTCTATAGAGCCCGTTCTTGAGCAACGCCCCGAATACATAAAGGCAGGAGTCATTGAAAGACTCGTAGAGCCCGAAAGAATAATCAAGTTCAGAGTTCCGTGGGTTGACGATAACGGCAACGTTCAGGTAAACCGCGGCTTCAGAATTCAGTTCAACAGTGCGATCGGTCCTTACAAGGGCGGTCTCAGATTCCATCCCACCGTTAACGAGAGCATAATCAAGTTCCTCGGCTTTGAGCAGACCTTTAAAAACTCGCTCACAGGTCTTCCTATGGGTGGCGGTAAGGGTGGCTCCGACTTTGATCCTAAGGGCAAGTCGGATATGGAGGTCATGCGCTTCTGCCAGAGCTTTATGACCGAGCTTTCCAAGTATATCGGTGCAGATACCGACGTTCCCGCAGGTGATATCGGTGTCGGTGCAAGAGAGATAGGATATCTCTTCGGTCAGTACAAGCGTCTTCGCGACGAGTTTACCGGCGTTCTTACCGGTAAGGGAATTCCTTACGGTGGCTCGCTTATCCGTCCCGAGGCTACAGGCTACGGTGCGGTTTATTACACCGCGTATATGCTCAAGGACTTCGGCGAGGATATCAAGGGCAAGACCTTCGCAGTATCCGGCTTCGGTAACGTTGCTTGGGGTACCGTAAAGAAGGTAACCGAGCTTGGCGGAAAGGTAGTTACTATTTCCGGTCCCGACGGCTACGTATACGACGAAGACGGTATCAATACTCCCGAGAAGATAGATTATCTTCTTGAAATGAGAGCATCCTGCCGTAACAGAGTAGAGGACTACGCAGATAAGTTTGGCGTTCCCTTCTTCAAGGGTGAGAAGCCCTGGGGCGTTAAGGTCGACGTTATTATGCCCTGCGCTACTCAGAACGAGGTCGGTATGGAAGAGGCTAAGAAGATCGTTGCAAACGGAGTTAAGTACTACGTTGAGGTCTCCAATATGCCCACCACCAACGAGGCGGTTGCATACCTTATGGAAAACGGCGTGACCGTGGCTCCCTCAAAGGCGGTCAACGCAGGCGGTGTATCCGTTTCCGGTCTCGAGATGTCGCAGAACTCTATGCGTTACAGCTGGTCGAGCGAAGAGGTTGACGAGAAGCTTAAGGATATTATGAAGAACATTTACGAGAGCTCCGTTAAGGCGGCAAAGACCTTCGGTATGGAAGGCAACCTCGTTGCAGGCGCAAATATTGCAGGCTTTATTAAGGTTGCAGACGCAATGCTTGCGCAGGGCGTTGTTTAATAAAAGCACGAAATATGTAAAGTTTGATTTGCAAAAGTAAGTAAATTAAGTGAAATCCGCAGAGCAATTTGCTCTGCGGATTTCGTTTATTATCTTAATAAAAGCTTGTGTTTTTTAAAATAGCTTTGTCACTGAATTGACGTGAGGGTATAAGAATCGGCATCTGCGGGAGGAGTGACAGTTACGTTACCGATAGTTATGTATGCAACGGAATCACAGTGAGCGGTAACACCTTGAACGGTCATATCAAAGGTGGTGATCATTTTTTCAATGTTTCCTTCGTTGTCGAAGTAGATCTTGCATATAACGTTTCCTGTGATTTCTCCGCCGATGTCGGCATTATCAAGAACCTCGTTGTATTTTTCAGAGGTAATGACGAAATTAAGAACCCATTTGGTATCTTCCTTCTCGAACTTAATATCCTTGAACCAGCTCTCAGGTATGTCAAGAAGAGTATTCTCGGAAGCATCCGCGCCCATATACTCTTCCATAAAAGCATCCTTATCCATAGGTGCCTTAGCCTTTACTCCTCCCATAGAGGAGTAGAGCATTCCGTCTACGTACCATACCTCCATATTCATACCGGCCATATCGCTATATATCTTAGAGTAGGAATTATCTCCGTTAACGGTGCTTATAACGGTTTGATTGGTGGTGATTTCTTCTCCGTTATAGGTCATCTTGATCACCTGAGATGCGTTTACGGAGTAGCTCGTTGCTTCTTCAAGCTTTGTCTTTGAGATCTCGTAAAGCTCTTCGGGAGTTTTTCCCGCTAAGGTAGCGGCGGTATTTGAATTGTTACTGCCGTTATCATCATCGTCGCCCTTCTTACAGGAGGTAAGCGCAAGGAGTGATAAAGCGAGTGTGAGAGCGAGTAAAAGAGAAATAATTTTTTTCATAATTTTGTATCCTTTCTGTTAGAGTGGTAACTATATTATATCTTGTTTTTGGCGAAAATGCAATAGATTGCACCGGATTTGTTCCAAAAAATCACACTTTTGTACAAAATGCAAAAAAGCACCCGACTGATTTTGTTCGCCGTGTGCTTTTTAAAGTAATAAGTATTTAGCTTTGTTACGCTATTTTTGTCAGATCTTTGCAGATCACACAAGGAGCATAATAAGGGGTATCGTAACGATTGAAATAATAGTGGAAACTGCGACGATCCTTGATACGTATGCAGAGTTGCAGTTGAATTTTTCGGCAAACATTGTTGCAGAGGTTGCTGCGGGAGCCGATGCCAATATCGCGATAACCATCGTAACGATGGGGTTGACGTTGATTCCGATAAGGCAAACGAGCTTGATAATTCCTACCATAACGAGGGGAAGGGCGATGTGTCTTAATGCGATAAATACGTACATAAGCTTATCGTTGAACAGTCCCTTGAAGTCCATATCCGCAAGGCGTACACCTAAAACGACCATTGACAGAGGAGCTACGAGGCTCGAGAGTCTTGAAAGCACGTCGTAAATAAAGCTTACGGCTACGTTTCCAAACTCGGGGAGCACTATTTTTTCGGTGGGCATAGCAAAGAATATAAGTCCGAGGACCGCCGCGATGGTAACGGGGTGGGTGATCGCCTTAAGAACGGAGCCCGAGGCGTTTACGACTATATCGTCGTCATCTTCACTTCTGCGAAGGGCAGAAACCTCCTTAAAGTCGTCAACGCCGTCGTTGTTGATATCTCTGTTTGCGGTGCAGATATTAACTCCGAGAGTCCAGAGGAAGAGATTGAAGGTTATGTTGTATATAGATGCATACATCGTTGCACCGGGGAAGTGCTCTTCGAGAACGGCGTCTATAAGCGGTATTCCCAAGAACGCTGCGTTTGCGAATATCGTTGCAAACTTAAGCATGCGCGCCTTCGAATCGGGAGCCTTTCTGAATGCCGCAAGCGCGACCGCGGCGAATATTGCGTGAGCTATTATAGAGAAGATAAACACGTAGATCGAGTTTATCATGATCTCCTTTTTATCGTAGGGCTTTACGTACGCCAAAAATACGAGAGCCGGCTGTGCTATATAAAGGACGAGGTTTGAAAGTCCTTTTCCGATGCCGTCCGGAATCATATTGGCTTTCTTAAGGATGATTCCCGGAATCATTAAAGCAAAGAAAATGGCAACGGTGTATATTACACTTTTTATAATTTGATCACTTGATATAATTTCGTTCATTTTACGTCTCCTTTTTTTTCATACCGTAATATTCTATCACTAAAAAAGCGAAAAGTCAATCCAATATTTTAATATCTGTGATAAAATTTTTTTGTACTCAAGAAGACTTTCGTTGAGCCTGAAATCCATAAAAAGCAAAACCGGCAGAAGCACCGCGTATGTAAGTGCCTTTGCCGGTTTTATAGGTCTGCCGATAGGGCAGAGGAGTTTGTTTTTTATCTTCCGAGAGCTACGCTTATTCTCGACATTGCGCGGCCGAGCTTTGCGTTAGCAACCTCGATATCTGCCGCTTCCTTTGCGTTCTTGAGTGCTTCCTCCGCACTTTGCTTTGCCGCCTCGGCGCGCTTAAGGTCGATCTCATCGGCAAACTCAAAGGTAGTCGTGACTACCTTGGTCTCTTCCCGTGAAACGAGAATAAATCCGCCGGAGGTTGCCGCGGAGCGTTCGGTTCCGTCCATAAAGGTGAGCTTTGCGCGTCCCGTAGCAAGCGGAGCAATGAGATCCGCGTGTCCTGCGAGAACCTGAAGCTCTCCGTTAACGGTGGTAACGATGATGCTCTTCGCTTCGCCCGAGAAGACCTCTCCGTCGGGAGAAACTATCTTCAAAAATAATTTGTTCATCATAAAAAACCTTTAAGCCTGCAAGCTCTTTGCCTTTTCCACAGCCTCGTCTATAGTACCTACGAAGAGGAACGCGGACTCGGGAAGGGAATCGTGCTTACCCTCGATGATCTCGCGGAAGCCGCGGATGGTTTCCTTGATCGGAACGTAGCGTCCCTGCATACCGGTGAACTGCTCCGCAACGGAGAAGGGCTGGGAGAGGAAACGCTGGATCTTTCTTGCGCGGTTTACGATAAGCTTATCGTCCTCGGAAACCTCGTCCATACCCATGATCGCAATAATGTCCTGGAGCTCCTTGTAACGCTGGAGAATGGACTGAACGTCGCGCGCGGTCTCGTAGTGCTCGATTCCGACTACGTCGGGAGAGAGGATCCTCGAGGTAGAATCAAGAGGATCTACCGCAGGATAAATACCGAGAGACGCAATGCTTCTTGAAAGAACCGTCGTCGCATCAAGGTGAGCAAACGTGGTAGCGGGAGCGG
>JBGVKA010000226.1:0-12316 GCA_045129715.1 Eubacteriales bacterium
GGTGCTTATTCGCTCGGAGTGACCTTTGTGCAAGCATCGTTGATAGCACTGCTTGCGGCAGGACTTGAGCTTATCAGCGGTTACGGTCTTGACAATATAAGCCTTCCTTTAGGAACGGCAGCGTTAGCGTATCTTCTTATGTATACCGACGGAGTTATGGAATATATCGTTCCCATAGTGCTTACGCCATTCGTGGTCGCGCTCGTTTTATCTGCAAGACTTCTTACCAAAAAGGGTGTCCTTGTGGCACTTCTGCTTGATCTTGCAGTATCGGTCTCGCTCGGCAATTTCGGATTCGTTTTGCTTTTGTCCTTCCTGCTTTTAAGCGTTATAATAGATAAGATAAAGAAAAAGCTTAAAAAGGGAAGAGACGATATTACGAAAAAGACGGGTGCTCGCGACTCGATGCAGGTCGTTGCAAACGGGATCGTGCCCGCTATATTTGCGATTTTGTATTTTATTTCGGGAAGCTACGTTTGTATAATTGCGTACGTAACGTCTCTTGCCGAGTGCTTTGCAGATACGGCAGGATCAGGCTTCGGTATGCTTTCAAAGGGAGCCTTTGACGTTTTTAAAATGAAAAGAGTTAAGGTCGGTATGTCGGGCGGTATGTCCGTAATAGGAACACTCAGCTCGATTTCCTCAGCGTTTCTTATCTCGGCTATCGCGCTTCCGTTCGGTGTGATCGATCTTAAAACGTGGATTCTGTGTGCGATCTGCGGATTCTTCGGCTCCGTCGTAGACAGTGCGCTTGGATCTTTAGTTCAAGCGAAATACAGATGCCCGATCTGTAACGCTCTTACCGAGCGCGAGATCCACTGCGAGAGCAAGACCGAGCTTGTATCGGGTATTGGATTCGTTGGCAACGATGCGGTAAACCTTATCTCATCGGTTATCTCGGCTATATTATCTATGCTCGTTTTTTGCGCATTGTGATTAAAATTTATATAAATTAAGGGTTGCCTCGGCTTGAGGCAACCCTTTTGAGTTGTTATTGCGTGCTCTGATCTATATGATCATTCGTAAATTCTGAGCTTTGCAAATTCAACCATCTGATATCCGTTTTCGGGATTGACGGTTGTGTTCAGATAGTATATAACCGATGGATCGGAGCCGACGATGAACGTGGGACTGTGACCGATTCTGTTGGTTTCCTTTGAATCAAGGGTGATGTCGTAGGGAAGAGGATTTTCTATGGTAGTCCAGCTCCTTCCGTAATCAAAGCTAACGTAAAGAAGATGCTGCTGACCGCCGTCCATATCGACCTTTCCCGAGGCAAGCAGTATGCCTTTTTCACCGCCCACGGACGTCCATATGCACGCAGGACCTCCCTTGACGGTATATCCATCTCCGTCGGTGAGGAGCTCACCGGGGCTCTTGGGATTCCAAGAGGTGATATCGTCGGTAATCTTATAGTAGACTTTGCCCTTTCCGATTCCGTAGTATTCGTATACCATAAGATATTCGCCGGAGCCCATATGAGTCATTATGATCATTCCGGGACGATCGGATTTCTTTGAAAATTCACATACGGCAACCTCGTCACTCCAATTTACACCGTCCTTTGAACGCTTGAAAACGAGCTTTTGATCGTGAAGGGGATCGGAATCGTCCGAATAGAAGCAATAAAGGTATCCGTCAGATTTCTCGTACCAGGTGAAAGGCTCCCAAACGCCCTCTCTCGAGCCTCCGCCGGTATCGATAACGGTGAATTCCTCCCAGGTGTATCCGCAGTCAAAGCTACGCCAGATAGCAACCTGAGAATAGCAATCGTAGTGTACGGACGTTCCCGAATAAAGAAGCGTCCCCTCGGGCATATCACCGACTTGTGTGGGAAGCTCGTAAATATGAGCCATCGAAATGCCCTGAACGTTATAAACGGTGCCGTCCTCCGCAGTATGCGTAGGCTTGATCGTTTCCTGAGGACGAGCTATCATTTTCCAGGTCTTACCGCCGTCTGAGCTTTCCATAACGCAGGAATTCGTGTCAAGATGCGTGTAGCCCGAGGACGGTGTGTCGTTTACCGCTAAAATAGCGATAAGCTTTCCGTTATTTTCTCCGTTGTGACGAAGCTCGACAACGGAAGGATAATAGGACTTACTGAGTCTCGACGGATAAAGCCCGTCGGTGTAGACACCGCTCTTTACCTGAAATACGGTGGACGTGGTCTCAACGACTATCTCGCTTCCGTTTTCAAGAGCAATAAACGGCTTTACGGTATAGCTTTCGTCCGTGAGCGGTATGATTCCGCCACAACCGTCGGTCAAATAGCTTTCAATGAAATATTCGACCGCTCTTGCGGAGGAACTTTCGGTTTTTCCGAATATAGCAACGGAATTTTTGGTAAAATCAATTATAAAGGCATCCTCGGAGTCGTTCTTGGCAAGCTTTACCGCGCTTACGTTCGTTACCGTAAGCGAGCCTCCGACGAAGATGATCTTGTCAGCAGGTGCCGTCTTATTATCCGATACGACGGCTAAGGTTATCCCGTATTTTTCTTCAATAACGTCCGCAAGCTTCGTTGCCTTTGCGATAACGGAGGAGTCTGCGCCCGTGGGATATACGATGGCGAATTCACCGAGATCTATCGAGCTTGGCGTATCTTCTTCGCTATGATACTGAATAAAGTAATCTGCGGAGGAAAGGGAATAGTTATAGAATTTTCTCAAAAGATCCCTGAGTGCTTCCTTGTTTTCATCAACGTAAGCACCCTTGGAAACGAATGAGTAATAGTTATGTATCCTGTAGCTTCCCATATGCTCGCCGCGGATACTGTAGTCGATCGCACCGCACATTCTGTATGCGTAAAGGCTTATCATAAGATATCTGCCCTCGTCGTCAACGCCCTCCGTCACGGTGTCGATTTTTCTGTTGTTTGCATAGAAGGTATATTCGCTTTTATCGGCATTTTCCGGTATGTAGAATTTAATTGCAGGCTTTGAGTCAAGAACGAAGCTCGCGCCCGAAAGACCGGGCGTTTCGTCGGCATCCTTGGCGTTTATCGTTCGGGTGCCCTTGTAATTTCCGAGTATTTCCGATAACCGTGCGGTTACGGTCTCCGCATCCTCCGAGCCGAAATAAGAATACGAGCTTGAAATGTAAGCGAGAGTATCCTTGATCAGAGTTTTAATGACGTCGGAGACGTTGGAGCTTAATATTGCTTCCGCGTATTTCGGGATAGAGAAAATAAAGCTTCCCGAACGCTCTTTTTCGTCAAAAACGGCATTGACCGAAAGAATTACGTCTCTTGCCGCTTCTGCCGCAGGGAGCGAGGTAGTAACCTTGTAATACGAAGCTCCGTTTATAACGGCAGTTTTTTCATATTTTTCAAGACCGTCGTAAAGCACACCGTCAAAGGTAAAGCTTACAGTGTTTTCAAAAGGAACGTAAACGTTGACCTCAAGGTTTGAGTTGAGCGTTATGCTCATTTTCGGAACGTACGAGCTCTCAGCGTCGGTAGTCGAGCCGTCAATTGAAGCACCGTTATGAGGCTCTTTGGAGTCTGCAGATGCATTGAACGTAAAAACGGCCGCAAATGAAAGTACTGTCAATAGAATTAAGGCTAAAAAACAAGTCTTTTTCTTAAGGTTAAGAATCATATATTTTCTCGCAATCCTGTTTCTTTCATATTTATTATATAGAGAATTCCCGTGAATGTCAACAGAAAAGTAATCAAAATCGATTTTACGGTTGCAAAAAATCTTAAAATATGATAGAATAAAAGCGTAAAAAAGATCGATTCAGAGGAGAAAACGTATGAATTTTACAGAAATCGCAAAAACAAGACAGTCTTGCAGGAGCTACGATCCCGAGCGCGAGGTCGAGGACGAAAAGCTTATGAAAATACTTGAGTCGGCAAGGCTCGCTCCCTCTGCGTGCAACGGTCAGCCGTATCACGTTACCGTATGCAAGAATGAATCTGCAAAAATCGTTGCTAAGGCGGTCGGCGGTATGGGAATGAATAAATTTGCCAAGGATGCCCCCGTAATGCTCGTTATATCCGAGGAGCCGTACGTTGCCTCGGCGGCTCTCGGTGCGAAAATTAAGAAAAACGATTACAGATCTATCGATATCGGTATACTGAGTGCTTATATTACCGCAGAAGCCACAGCACAAGGACTTGGCACCTGCATCCTGGGTTGGCTTGACGACGGAAAAATAAGAGAAGCCTGCTCGCTGAAGGGGACCGTGCGCCTCGTTATTACGCTTGGATACCCCAACGAAGACGACAAGCTTCGAGAGAAGAAAAGAAAGAGCCTTGACGAGCTCGTTTCGTTTTGTGGGAATTGACGCTAAAAACTCATCGTAAAAAATATCGTTATCTGCTTGTTTTTCTTTAGTTTCGCTAAAGCGAGAAATGATACAATAATTTATTTGTTATAAATTGCACAATTTCATACAATTTCACAATTTCACAATATTTTGGAAAGTTATTGACAAAACAACGTTTATGTAGTATAATATAGCACGTGTAATATTAAAAAAGGAGATAAAAAAATGAAAAAGATTCTTTCCCTCGTTCTCGTTCTCGTTCTTTCTTTCGCTTGCCTTGTAGCATGCGGCGGTAAGGATAAGGATGATAACAACGACAACGCAAACAACAACAGCAACAACGCATCTGCTGACAAGACCTATACCCTCGCTCTCGCAGTTGATACTACTGTTGGCGCGGATAACAAGGTATCCAACTACGTAGTTGCACTCGTTCTTGACGAGGCAAGCAAGATAGTAGCTGCTCGTATCGATTGCGTTGAAACCACTCCCGAGGTTGCAGACGGCGCTATCGTAGACGTTGCTTCGGTTTCCTCCAAGGTTTCTCTCGGTGACGGCTATCCAATGGGATCCGGTTCCTTTGCAAAGCAGACTAAGGCATTCGAGGACGCCATCGTTGGTAAGACTGCAGCAGAGGTTGCAGCTCTCGATATGACTCTCGTTTCCGGATGCACTATGCCTTACTCTCCCTTCTCGTTCAAGTCGGTAATCGCTAAGGCGTTCGCTTCTACTAACAAGACCACCTTCACCACCGCTAATTTCACTCTTGGCGTAGCTGCTAATATGAGCATTTCCGGAGGTAAGGTTTCCACTTACTATGCGGCTGTAGCTGTTAACTCCGGCAAGATAGTTGCTAACATCATCGATTGCAACGAGATTTCCTTCACCGTTGCTGACGGTGTTGCAGTTGCAGGTGAATACACCGGCACTAAGGTTGAGTTGGGTGACGGCTATCCAATGGGATCCGGTTCCTTCGCAAAGCAGACTGAGGCTTTCGAAAACGCTATTGTTGGTAAGACCGCAGCAGAGGTTACCGCTCTCGATATGACTCTCGTTTCCGGATGCACCATGCCTTACTCTCCCTTCTCGTTCAAGGCAGTAGTTGCTAATGCAATTGCTAACGCAAGATAAAATAATCTATCGATAAAAAAGGGCTATTTAGCCCTTTTTTATTAACGTTTTTGTAATATGAAAAAAATAATTTCGATCCTTCTTCTTTCGTTTTTAAACGTTTGTTTGGTATTATCCTTTGCGGGATGTGAGAAAAACGATGAAAAGAAGGCTAACGGTAAAACGCTTTCAAAGGAAATATCGTTCTCCTATTTCAACACGGCGTCGAGCATTTCATCGTACGGAGATACGAGTAATGAGAAATTTGAAGAATACGTCAAAATAGCCGATAAAACGCTTGGACGTTATCATAAGCTTTTTGACATTTATTATGAATATTCCGGCATAAACAATATCAAAACGATAAATAAAAATGCCGGCGTAGCTCCGGTAAAGGTAGATAGAGAGCTTGTGGATTTTCTGCTTTATTGCAAAGAATTGTATGCATTAACTAACGGAAAAACCAACGTTATGCTCGGTAGCGTGTTGAAAATATGGCACGATGCAAGGGAAGATGCATCCGATAATTACGGATATTTGGAGCCTGAAGCCTTGCCTGGTACTGAAGAACTCGCTTCGGCAAATATGCATACCTCCATCGACTTGTTGATTATTAACGAGGCAGAGTGTGAGGTGTATATTTCGGATCCATTGGCTTCGCTTGACGTTGGTGCAGTTGCTAAGGGCTATGCCGTTGAAATTCTTTATGAAAAGCTTAAGTCCGAGGGGGCTGATTCCGTTGCGTTGAACGTTGGAGGAAATATCAGGACGATTGGACTCAAGCCGGCAGATGAACGCTGGATAACGGGTATAACCAATCCTGACAGAAATGCGGAAAGCTCTATTAAATGCAGAATCAAAATAGGCGATAGCTCAATCGTTACGTCCGGAGATTACGAGCGATATTTTGTCGTTGGTGAGAAAAAATATCACCATATAATCGATAGCCAAACTCTTATGCCTGCCGACTATTTTTCCTCTGTTACGATAGTAACGAAGGACAGTGGATTTGCAGATGCGTTATCGACGGCACTTTTTTGTATGTCTTACGAGGAGGGCGTTGATTTCGTAAAGAGCCTTGAGGGAGTTGACGTTATATGGATATTTAAGGACGGTAGACTCGAGCATACCGAGGGTATAACGTTTGCGAACTGATTTTGAATCGGTACGTATAAATCGACTGAGACCACGCGCGCCAGACTAAAAAATTCAAAATTTTAAAGCGAAAGCACCGTGGTGCGCTTGCTTCAAAAGTTAAAAATATAACAATCGAACTGCGTCTTGACATAGGCGCAGTTTTGTGTTATACTGTCCTTATATGTCAAAATATTTATAAAATATTCTCGTTAGCGCGTTTTTAAGCGCGTTTGAGGTATTTAAAATGAAAGGAACGCTTTATGTTTGGGTTTAAGTTTTTGGGCAAGACGCATATTCCGCATTGCAAAAATACTGCGGATCTCGTGCCCGTTAAAATGCAATCTCCAAGGGAAATCTTGTTGCCTATGCTTCAGCACATAGGAGCTCCCGCGACTCCTGTGGTAAAGGTCGGTGACGAGGTAAAGGTTGGACAGCTTGTTGCCGAAGCATCCGGATACGTATCCGCTTCGATGCATTCCTCCGTCTCGGGAAAGGTAGTGAAGATAGAAAATTGCCTTCTCAGTGACGGAAGCGAGGTTCCCGCGATCAGAATCGAGAGTGACGGACTTATGACGGCTTCAGAGGAGCTCGCTCCGCCCGTCGTTGATGATTTCGATTCGTTTATTGCGGCAGTTAGGGCATCGGGACTCGTAGGTCTCGGAGGTGCCGGCTTCCACACGTCGGTTAAGCTTGACGCTG
This sequence comes from Eubacteriales bacterium, assembly GCA_045129715.1. Taxonomy (GTDB): domain Bacteria; phylum Bacillota; class Clostridia; order Oscillospirales; family CAG-272; genus UBA1740. Next base: position 7,219 of record JBGVKA010000226.1, read on the forward strand.
TGAAGAAAGGAAATATACATACCGTGGTGATCAATGGAGCAGAGTGCGAGCCTTATATCACCGCAGACACCAGAACGATGCTTGATAACCCCGAAGCAATATTCGAGGGAATTGCCATTCTTGAAAAATTCATTCCCGATGCTCAGAAATTCGTTTTTGGAATCGAGAGAAATAAGCCCGAGTGCATCGAGGCTATGGCAGGCATCTTCAGTGATAACCCCAAGGTATCCGTAATGCCTCTTCCCACACTCTATCCGCAGGGTGCTGAAAAGATAATCGTTTACAATACTACGGGAACCGTCGTCCCCGAAGGAAAGCTTCCCGCAGATATGGGAGTTATCGTTATCAACGTTACCTCTCTTGCGGTTCTTGCAGATTATTTCAAGACGGGTATGCCTCTCGTTGAGAAATGCGTTACCGTTGACGGAAGTGCCGTAGCGGAGCCTAAGAACGTAATAGTTCCCGTCGGTACCTCAATTCGTGACGTTCTTGAGTTTGTCGGAGTTGATCTCGATAGCATAGGAAAGGTTCTTTTCGGCGGACCTATGATGGGTATTGCGGTCTGCTCCTTGGATGAGCCTATATCGAAGAGGACTAACGCTATTACCGTAATGAGCGTAAAGGATTCGGTTGAAAGGGAAGCCACCGCTTGTATCCACTGCGGAAGGTGCGTTGCCGACTGTCCTATGAACCTCAATCCCACGGAATTTGCCAAGGCTCTTGCTCTCGGAACCGAGGATAAGATGGCAAAGCTTGAGGAAAACCGCGTTAATCTCTGTATGGAGTGCGGATGCTGCTCGTTCGTGTGTCCCGCAAACCGTCCTCTCGTTCAGAACAACCGTCTTGCAAAGGCCGCCCTTCGCGACTACAAGGCGCATAAATCTACGTTAAAGTAAAGGAGATATCAATGAAAAACTTAGTTGTATCTGCTTCACCTCATTTTCATACTAAGACGACCACTCAGACGATCATGAGGGACGTGCTTATTGCACTTGCTCCCGCATCCTGTGCGGCAGTTGTCTTTTTTGGACTTAAGGCATTACTCGTGCTTGCGCTTTGCGTCGCATCCTGCGTAGCCTCCGAGTTCGTATTTAACTTGATAGTAAAGAAAAAGCAAACCGTATGCGATCTTTCAGCTTGCGTTACGGGTGTGCTTCTCGGCTTGAGCCTTCCTGCAAGTGTAGGAGTATGGCACTGTATAGTTGGATCGGTTTTCGCGATAGTAGTAGTTAAATGTCTCTTCGGCGGTATCGGATGCAATTTCGCCAACCCTGCGGTAACCGCGAGAGTGTTTATGCTCATCGCCTTCACCACGAGTGTTGCAGGCGGAACCACCACCGTATTTGAAAATGCCGATCTCGTATCAAGCGCAACTCCGCTTGCTTTGATAAAGGCTGAAAATACCGATGCTCTTCCGAGTCTCTTGAATATGCTTATAGGTAACAGAAGCGGTGCTATCGGTGAGGCTTGCATCGTTGCACTCGTGCTTGGCGGAATTTATCTTATCGTTCGTAAGGTAATCGGCTGGCAGACTCCCGTTATCTTCATAGCAACCGTGTTCGTGCTTTCTCTCGCGATCACTCAGGACCTTACTCTTTCGCTTTACGAGGTTCTCGGCGGAGGAGTCGTTATTGCCGCATTCTTTATGGCAACCGATTACTCCACTACACCCATTAATCAGCTCGGAAAAATGTTCTTTGCGTTTGGTTGCGGCTTGATAACCGTTCTCATTCGTTTCTGGGGCTCTTATCCCGAGGGTGTTTCCTTCGCGGTTCTTTTGATGAACATTCTTTCTCCCTATATCGAAAAGCTTTGCGCTAAGAAGCCTTTAGGAAAGGTGGGTGGAAAATAATGAAAAAAAGAGACCTTATGCCATCCATAGTGCTCGCAACCATCTGCGTTGTCGTTGCACTTATGCTTGCGGCGATAAATATGATCACCGCACCCATTATTGAATCAAGACAGAACGCTCTTGCTAACGAGGCTCTCCTTGAGGTGCTTCCCGACGGCAAGAATTTCGAAAAGATCGAGCTTACCGATGCGTATCCCGAATCCGTTACCGCGGGCTATAAGGCAGACGGCGGATACGTATTTCAGATGACGGTTACCGGTAAGAGCTCCGGTCTCGTTATTATGTGCGGTATCGATTCCGACGGCAAGATCGTAGGAACGAAGGTCATCGCAAATCAGGAAACTCCCAGTTATGCTGAGAAGGTGTTCGCTAATATCGAGGGGACCTCAGGTGCGTACACCGGTATGACGCTCGACGGCTTTGATCCCTATCTCGTTTCCGGTGCAACTCTTACGTCCGAGGCGTATAGCCAGGCTGTAAAGGCTGCTTTGCAGTCCGCGGTGCTCGCTGCGGGCGGTTCCGTTGATACGAGAAATCCCGAGCAGATCCTTCAGGATAATCTGAACGCCGCTCTCGGTACTACCGGAAAGACGTTCTCGAGATGGTTTGCAGTTGAGGAAATCGTTGGCGTTGATAAGGTATACGAGTGCGAAGACGGCAGAGTATACGTAATCGGTGACAGCTATATAGGTGTAAAAGCCGACGGAACGGTAGCTACCGAGGATGCAAGCGAAGAGAACAAGACTCTCGTTTTATCTCTTGACGCCATCATTGATGCATCCAACGTGACCGAGATCACCGATCTTCCCGATGGAATCGGAAAGGAAGTTACCAAGGCTTACGTTACCGCAAGCGGTAACTACGTATTTGAGCTTTCCGCAAAGGGCTATGACGTAGCGTTTGAATATTCAAACGGACATATGCCGGGCAATACTCCTCAGCCCATTATTATTAAGCTTTCGATTTCCGCAGACGGAAGAATCATTGACTGTATGACCGTTAAGCAAAGCGAAACCGCAGGACTCGGTGATGCTTGTGCAAGCGACGATTATCGCGATCAGTGGGCAGGCGCAACGAATGACGACGTAACCGTTGTAGTAGGTGCTCCTTCTTACTCAAGTGACCTTATTCCCGAGGGCTCTACCGATCTCGGTGCAATTTCCGGTGCAACGTATACGTCTCAGGGATATCAGAAGGCTGTTAAGGCTGCGTTCGCAGCATTTGAATTACTCACCGCAGAAGGAGGAAATGAATAATGTCAAGTAATAAAAAGTTAATGATTCTCCTCCGCGGTATCATTGCGGAGAACCCCGTTCTCATTCTTATACTCGGTACCTGTCCCACTCTCGCTACCTCGACGTCGGTTATATCTGCGCTTTCGATGGGTATTGCGGCAACCGTGGTGCTCGTATGCTCCAACGTCGTTATTTCGGCACTTCGCAATATTATTCCCGACACCGTAAGAATTCCTTGCTATATAGTCGTTATTGCGGCATTCGTAACTGCAGTTCAGATGCTTTTGCAGGCGTTCTTGCCCTCCATTTACGATATGCTCGGCGTGTATCTCGCTCTTATCGTAGTTAACTGTATCATTCTTGGAAGAGCAGAGATGTTCGCAAGAAAGAACGGTGTGGTTGATTCCGCGCTTGACGGCGTGGGAATGGGCATAGGATTCCTCGTTGCTCTCGTTCTTATCGCTACGGTTCGCGAGGTTCTCGGTGCAGGAACCTTTGCCGGAATTGAGATCCCCTTCATGAAGGACCTTAAGATCCCCGTTCTCGTAATGGCTCCCGGTGGATTCCTCGTTTACGGAATTATCATTGCAATAATGAATAAGCTCACCGAGAAGCGCGGTGGCGTAAAGAGAAAGTCCTTCTCCTGCGAGGGATGTCCCTCAAGTCATCTTTGCAACAAGACCGAGTGTATTGTCAGCGAAGAAAACGCCTCTCAGAATTCAACCGTCAGCGTTGCAAATACCGCTATAAAGGAGGCTTCGGATAATGTTTAAAGAATTGATACTTATTCTTATGGCAGGCGTTCTTGTTAACAACTACGTTCTGCAGCAGTTCCTCGGCATCTGTCCCTTCCTCGGAGTTTCCAAAAAGCTTGGTCAGGCTTCGGGTATGGGTGTTGCGGTAACCTTCGTTATGCTTTGTGCTACCGCGGCAACGTGGCCTATTTATACTTACGTTCTCGTTCCACTTAAGCTTGAATATCTTCAGACGATCGTATTCATTCTCGTTATAGCGGCTCTCGTTCAGTTCGTTGAGATAATCCTTAAGAAGTTCATACCGGTGCTTTATAAGTCTCTCGGTGTATATCTTCCTCTTATAACCACCAACTGTGCGGTTCTCGGAGTTACCCTCAATAACATTATTGCAGGCTACAATTTCGTAGAGTCTATGATCTCCTCGCTCGGTGTAGGACTTGGCTTCCTTTTGGCAATGGTGCTCTTCGCGGGCGTTCGTTCCAGAATCGAAAACAATCCCTCGCCCAAGGCGTTTCGGGGAATTCCGATCACTCTCGTTGCGGCATCCATAGTAGCTCTTGCATTCTTCGGATTTGCGGGCGTTGTAGAAAATCTGTTTGCTTAATGGAGGTTGAGATATGATAGACGTTTTAATTCCCGTAGGAATTCTTTTCGGAATAGCACTCGTTTGTGCGGTTCTCTTAACCTTTGCGGCAAAATACTTCGGCATTAAGGAAGACGAAACTGCCGTTGCTATCCGTGACTGTCTTCCCGGTGCTAACTGCGGTGCTTGCGGATATTCCGGCTGTGACGGATATGCAAAGGCTCTTGCAGAAAAGTCCACCGATCAGACAAACCTTTGTGTTCCCGGTGGAGATAAGGTTGCAAAAGAGATATCAGGTATTCTTGGCGTTGAGTCCGTTGACGTCGTAGAGAAGGTTGCGTACGTTGCTTGTAACGGCACCTGCGACGCATCTAAGAGAAAATACGATTATCAGGGCAAGAAGTCCTGCCGTAACGCCAATATGGCGTATAGCGGTGACAAGTTCTGTACCTTTGCTTGTCTTGGATACGGTGATTGTGCCGTGGTTTGTCCTCAGAACGCCATTTCTATCGAGAACGGCGTAGCGCGTATCAACTCCCGTAAGTGTATCGGATGCGGTATATGCGTGCGTGAGTGTCCCAACTCCATCATCCATCTTATAAACGATACCTCTCGCGTTGTCGTAGAGTGCTCCAATCACGATAAGGGTGCTCAGACACGTAAGGCCTGCACC
>JBGVKA010000227.1:0-5083 GCA_045129715.1 Eubacteriales bacterium
GTCTAAACTTTTGGGTTCACTTCATTTCTCCTTGTACTCTTGCTCTGTTTACTGTTGTATAAGGGCTTTGGCTTAGCCCATATTTTCATTTGAGCGGTCAAATGCGATGCTCTGATTAGTGAAAATCAAAAATTCTCCGTCAAGAACGCACGCGAATGCTCACCGCTTTTTACTTCAGACCTCGCATAACGTCTGCAGAAGCTATTCGTTTAATTTTTTCGGGTAAAGACCGTCAAAATCAATCGGCTTTTCGCATTTTCATACACGCAAGTGCCTGATATATGTTCGTAACGCCTATAAGCTCAACGCTTTCAGGTACCTGAAGCGCGCTCGTGACGTTTTTCTTAGGCAAAACTATCTTGGTAAAGCCAAGTCTCACGGCTTCCTTCACTCTGTAATCAATGTGTGATACCGCTCTTACCTCGCCCGAAAGACCGATCTCGCCAAACGCAATAAGCTCATCGGGAATGATCCTATCGGTAATTCCGCTGATAAGTGCCATTGCAATCGAAAGGTCGGCACTCGGCTCGTCAAGACGAAGTCCGCCGGCTACGTTGACGTAGACGTCATTTTCATAGAACTTAAGTCCCATTCTTTTTTCAAGAACGGCAATAAGGAGTCCCATTCTGTTATGATCGAATCCGTCTGCGGCTCTTTTTCCCGTGGGGAAAACGGTTTTAGTAACGAGAGACTGTATTTCGGTTATTATCGGTCGGGTTCCCTGCATAACGCATCCCGCGCAGGAGCCGCTCGTGTTTTTCGGACGTTCCGCCATTACGACCTCGCTGGGATTGGGTATCTCTACGAGCCCCTTATCTCCCATTTCAAACACACCTATCTCGTTTGTGGAGCCGAATCTGTTCTTTATAGCTCTTATTATCCTATAAGAATTAGTGCGCTCGCCCTCAAAATAAAGCACCGCATCTACCATATGCTCAAGGAGCTTAGGTCCCGAAATACCGCCCTCCTTGTTGACGTGGCCGACAAGGAAAACTGCCGCGCCCGACGACTTAGCGTAATTTATAAGAGTGAGCGAGCCTTCCTTTACCTGAGTAATGCTTCCCGGGGCACTCGTAAGGTTTTCGGAGCACAGAGTCTGCACCGAGTCCATTATTATAACATCGGGCTTCAATCTGTCACACTCGGAAATTATAGAATCAAGATCGGTCTCGGTGAGCAAATATATGGAGTCACCGCTGATGCCGAGACGCTCCGCACGAAGCTTGAGCTGTCCCTTCGATTCCTCTCCCGAAACGTAAAGCACCTTTCTTGAAAGAGAAAGATCTCTGCATATCTGCAAAAGAAGAGTAGATTTTCCGATGCCGGGCTCTCCCGAAAGAAGCACCGCAGAGCTATCAACAAGACCTCCGCCAAGCACTCTGTCAAGCTCAGCCATACCGGTTTTAGTTCTTATGTATTCCGGCATTTCAAGCTCGGAGAACTTTTCTGCCCTGTTTTTTATCATATTTTTTTGATTATTATTAATTCCGGCGTGTTTTTCCTTCACCTCTACCTCTTCAAAGGTATTCCAAGACGAACACTCGGGACATTTACCGAGCCACTTTGGCGAGGTTGCACCGCACTCACTGCATACGAAGATGACCTTAGCACCCTTCATCAGATGTCCTCCATAAAAGAGCTTTATTTTCCTATATATTCTATAATACCACAAAGTATTGCAAAACTCAATTCCTTTTGGTATTCTTTTTCACAAAGTTTTTCACATTCCGAAGCGTTAGACAAAAATCCGCATTCTATTAGTATCGCGGGATTATTTGAGTTTTCAAGAACGTGTATATCGTTTCCGATTTTTACTTTTCTGCGGTTCTGCGGTTGCAGTCTCTTTACGACCTCGTCCTGCACGCTTTCAGCCAACGAGCGCGAGTCCTCGCTTTTCGCACTGTAATATACCTGTAGTCCCGAGCAGCTTTCCATACCGAAGGAATTCATATGTATACTGATAAATATCGCATCCTCGTATGAATTAGCAAGCTTTACTCTGTTTTTCAGGTCGTTGATCTTTCGTAAACCCTTGATATTCTCCTCTTCGGTATAAAGAAGTCTATCATCCGTGCGTGTATATACCACGTTATGTCCCGAAGAAGTCAAATACTCACCGAGCTTAAACGCAATTTCCAAGTTTAGATCCTTCTCGTATACTCCATTGCGTGCAACCGCGCCGGAATCCTCTCCGCCGTGTCCCGCATCGATTATCACCGTCCTTTTGCTCCCTTCTGCAAAAGCGGTAAGATAGCTCTCCGACCGTCCTTCAGAGACGAGAAGAGTTATACTGACGGTATAAAGCAGTACTGTTAAAAGCGAAAGGCAGGCAAAAAAGGTACCAAAGCGAGTTTTAGCGTTTATTATCATAAAAAGCACCTCCGAATACTTAAAATAAATATATGGAGGTGCCTCTTTTATTATTACGCGCGAAGGGCGGATTTATTTCTTTTTAGGGGGCGCGGGGAAAAATCTCTTGTCCTTAAGTCCCATAAGATACGAAAGGTAGGTTATCACGGCTCCGAGAGCGGAGAATGCTATATAAAGCAACGTCTCGATCAAAAGATCGAAATTACCGTCAAGTCCGTTAGTCAATCCCTGTATAACGCCAAGGTACATAGAAACGAAGATCCTGAAAAGACCGTTGAGGATACCGAAAACGGTATAAAGCACCTCAACACCGGAGAGAAGATATATCACGAAGAGCAAAAGAGCAAGTCCTATAAATACGAAATTAGGACTGTTTGCCCACGCTCCGAGATAAAGTCCCTTCGACTTTTTCTCTTCCATTCTTCCTGCGTCTATACGGATCTTATCCTTTGCTCCGATCTCCCAAGCTACCGTGTAAACGAGCGAAAAATAAAAAAGTATTGCAAAGACGGATATTCCCACCTTAACGAGAAGTGTTGCAACACCGTCAAGGCTCAGTGCCGCCGCGGCGGTATAAAGAAACATTGAAAAAATAGCTACGCCTATCTGATTTATGTATAGCTTAACTATGCTGTCTGAATTGTCACGAAAGAAACGCATACGATCCTCTTTTTTCTTTATTTTGCCGATTTCCGTGTAAATCGTACTATAATTTTACCATAAAAGATGAAAAATACAATACTAAATTAAAAATGTTTACATTTTATCCACTAAATCGTCTGAAAATTTTGTATAATAGAAGGTAGAAAGATCAAAGGAGGGCTCTATGGCGGTTTTAACCTATAACAGCGAGGAATATATGACGTTCCCGCCCATACTCCGTGAATACGCATCCTATCTCGTTGCGATCAAGGGCAATTCCGAAAAAACGGTATGCGAATATCTTCTCGATCTGAGAACCTTTTTCAGATACGTTAAATGCCGTAACGAGGGCAAGGCTCCGAGCAACGAGGATTTCACGAAAATATCCATATCCGACCTCACGCTTGACGATATTGCAAGGATCAAGCAACAGGATATAATCGAGTATCTCGTCTTTGCACTCACCGAAAGGACTAACAATCCCACGACGAGAATGCGAAAAGCGAGTGCTATACGCTCACTTTACCACGTTCTTTGCAACAAAAAGCATTATTTGACCGAAAATCCCGCCCTGGACATAGATTCTCCGAAGCCTGCCAAAACGCTCCCGAAATATCTATCCTATGAAGAAAGCTTAGCCTTGCTTCAGGCTATAAAAAACGATAAATCTTCCCCGACCGCAGTTCGCGACTTTGCCATCGTATCACTGTTTTTAAATACGGGAATGCGTCTTTCGGAGCTCGTGGGACTCGATCTTAACAGCTTTGCACCGGATCTTTCAACGGTAAAGGTTCGCGGTAAGGGTAACAAGGAGCGTCTTCTTTACCTCAACGATTTTGCAAGACGTGCTATCGGAGATTATCTTAAGGTAAGACTCGACTCAAAGTATATACGCACATCGGACAAAGCGTTCTTCTTAAGCTCTCGCGAGCAAAGAATATCTAATAAAACGGTACAGTGGATGGTACATAAATACTTCGGACTTGCCGGTCTCGGATACAAAAAATACTCCGTGCACAAGCTTCGTCATACCGCTGCAACTCTTATGTATCAATCGGGCGAGGTCGATATAAGAATACTCAAGGAGGTTCTCGGCCACGAGCAGCTGAACACCACGCAGATATACACGCACGTTGTGAATCGGAATCTCAAGGATGCCGTCGACAGTAATCCTCTTGCCGATTTGAAATTCAAAAAATAATATTTCTGCCGCGAATTAAATTTACATTTTAGAGAAAAGAGACAAAATGGATCGTTTAGAGATTGGAAAAAGAATAAGAGAGCTCAGGCTCTCGCTCGGTCTTACTCAGAGTCAGTTGACCGACGGATATATGACGAGAAACATGCTTAGTCTTATCGAATCCGGTGCCGCACTCCCCTCGCTTGAGAGCGCGGAATACATCGCAAACAGACTCAACGTTTCGCTTTCGTATTTGCTTTCGGGCGACACCGATACACCCCACGCGAAGAAGGACACGTCTGTCGAGGCGATCCGCAAGCTTTTTGCGAGCGGTGACTTTGAGGCGTGCATCGAGGCACTTGAAAAGCTCGAAGAAGAAACCGTCGAAACCGCATATCTTTTTACCTACGCGTGCTTCTACCGTGGCAAAGCACTCGCCGAGCACGGATCGTTTGCGGAGGCGGAAAGGCTTTTGAAGGCTTCGCTTGAAAAATGCAAGAAAACGGTATACGATACGACTCACGTGGAGGCCGTTGCTCCTCTGTATCTTGCGATAGTTTCAAACTTTCAATCTCCCCTTTTGGAGCTTGATACCGACTCCTACGAGCTCTTGCATCACAATGCGTACGAATTTGAGCTTTATAAGTATATAACCGCAGATTTTGATTTTAATTTTACCACACCGGTGCTAAAGCTCCACATCGAAGCCAAGTCTCTTATAAAGAAATACCGCTTCACCGAGGCTATCGCACTCTTAAAGGCGATTGAGGAGATGAAGACGGATTCCTATCACGCCTTCGTTTTCTTCGGAGTTTATACCGATCTCGAAAATTGCTATAAGCAGCTCGGTGATTTCGAAAACGCTTACAGATATTCCTCTAAGCGTTTAAA
>JBGVKA010000228.1:0-7272 GCA_045129715.1 Eubacteriales bacterium
TTGTTGTTCCAAGGACGCTTAAGACTTAAAGCTCCTTTTAACCGTTTCTTTTCCGACGAAGCTTTTTATCGCTCTCAATCAAAGAGAGGGGTTGAGAAATATCTTTCCGCAGTATCGGGAAGAACCGTTACTACCGTTTTACCGGGGCCGAGCTTCTTTGCAAGCTTTATTGCCGCGGCAACGTTGGTACCGCTGCTGATACCGCACATGATTCCCTCAAGTCTTGCGAGGTTTTTAGACGTTTCAAGTGCTTCCTCATCGGTAATTATGCAAACGTCGTCGTAAATTTTCTGATTAAGTATTGCAGGGATAAGTCCGTCTCCTATTCCCATCTGAACGTGAGTTCCAATGGATCCTCCGGAGAGGATCGCCGCATTTTCGGGCTCAACTGCCCATATCGTTATATCGGGGTTCTTTGCCTTGAGCGTTTCTCCTATACCGGTTATAGTTCCGCCCGTTCCGATTCCGGAGCAAAATCCGTGGATCGCGTGACCGACCTGCTCGATAATTTCAACGCCCGTTCTTTCGCGCTGAATTTCGGGGTTAGCAAGATTTTCAAACTGTTGAGGAACGAATACGTTTTTATCGTTCTTCTTCATCTCAAGCGCGAGATTTACGCACTTCTCAATGCAAAGACCAATATTACCGTTATCGTGCACGAGAATTACCTCAGCACCGTAATGATTAACGAGCTTTCTTCTCTCCTCGCTAACCGAGTCGGGCATAATAATTTTAACCTTATATCCGCGCACCGCTCCAACGAGGGCAAGACCTATTCCCTGATTTCCGCTCGTAGGCTCTACGATAACGGTATCCTTGGTCAAAAGTCCTTTTTTCTCGGCATCGAGTATCATATTGTATGCGGTTCGCGTTTTTATAGAGCCACCTACGTTGAGTCCCTCAAATTTTACGAGTATCTCTGCGCTATCGGGAGGTGTCATTTTCTGTAATCTGATCATCGGAGTATTTCCGAGTGCATCAAGTATCGTATTGCAAATCATTAAGTAAACCTTTCAAGCATTGCCATTAGCCGCAAAAACGAGTCGTTGCGTTATCAACGCTCAATTGCGACCTCAATTTTCAACGCTACTATTCTATCATAAAATTCCAAAAAATACAATATCTTTTGCAAGATTTTACTCTTTTTCGCGCTACGAATATAAATCAAGCAAAAAGCAGAGAAAAAGAGCGCGATTCGTTTCGTTTGTTTTCGCACTCTTTCCTATATATTTAAAATCAGTTCGCTTCGAATACAGTCTTTCCGTTTTTCACAGTGCGAAGCACCTTGATATCCTTTATTCCCATAGGATCGATCGACGTGGGATCTTTATCAAGAACGATAAGGTCTGCTTTAGCACCGGTCTTAAGAATTCCCTTCGTATTTTCTTCAAAATACTCGTATGCACCGCCGTTGGTTGCCGCGATAAGCGCGTCGTAAACGGAGATCTTATTTTCCTCTCCTATTACTCTTCCTGACCGCGTAACTCTATTTACCGCGCACCATACGGAATGGAGCATATTGGGTGGCGTTACCGGACTATCCTGATGGAAATTGGGATACAATCCGCGATCAAGCGCAGCCCTTACGGGACTTATCCTCTCCCCTCTTTCCGTGCCAAAATTCTTAAGATGAGTATCTCCCCAGAAATACGTATGTCCAACGAAGAACGACTGTATCATATTCGTCCTTGCCATTCGGTCAAGCTGATCGTATCTTACGGTTTGCGCGTGTATCATAACGGGGCGGATCTCCGTTGCGGACGGATCCTCCTCTACCACTCGCTCCCAAGCACTGATGAACTGCTCGGATGCGGCATCACCGTTGCAATGAGCTAAGACCTGAATTTTTTTATTCGCGCCTCTCTTAAGGAGCTCATACACGATCTCGTCCTTATGATTGGGATATCCGCGGTACTCGGTCTCGTTTTCGTATGGCTCACTCATCCAAGCGGTTTTCGCCTGCGGAGAGCCGTCAAGAACGATCTTTACACCGCCTATTTTCAGATGCTCTCTGCTCTTCTCGTCATCGATCATAGAATAGGCTCTATCCCAAAACTCCGGATCGCGAAGCCTTGGCTCAAGATATAAAACGACGTCAGCCGTGATCTTGTTTTCCTCGGCAAGCTTCTTGAATTTTAGGATCCTTTCTTCCTTAACGCTACCGCCCTCCTGGATAGTTGCAATTCCATTTCTCAAATATTCGCGCTCTGCGGAAAGGTAGTTTTTTTCAAAGTCTTCGGTAGTGCCCCTGCTCATAAACTCGGACATTACACGTCTTGCACCCTCTTCAAAATAACCGTTCAGGTGGCCGTTTTCGTCTCGTCCTACAACGCCCGAGCCACCAAAAGTATAGCTATCGTCTATACCCGCACCGCGCATTGCGACAGTGTTGTAAACGCCCATATGAAACGATGCGTGGGTACAGCCTATCGGGTTATCTACGCCGAGCTTGTCAAGAATATCAGCGGTCGGGTGTCTGCCTTCTTTAATAATAGAGAGATCGTATCCGTAGCAGTTTATTTTCTCGCCGTGCGTAAGACCGTTTTTCTCGCGATACGCCCTGATAGTATCGAGGATCTCATCAAAGCTCCTGCACTCACCGAGATAGCACTTGTTTATCATCGATCCAAGCATCAAAACGTGGCTATGACCGTCAACGAACGCAGGCATCAAGGTCTTGCCCGAAAGATCAAATTTGATCTCGTCACCGCGAAGATATGACTCTATACATGACAAGGAGCCCACTGCGACGATACCGTCGCCCTCGGTTAAGAGAGCCTCCGCACGCGGCGAAGCCTTATCCATCGTTAAAATATTTCCGTTATAGTAAAGAATTCTTTCCATAAACGCCTCGTGATCTTTTTGTTTAGTGTACCACAGTTATGCAATTTTTACAAGCAAAAAAAACAAAAAAATACGATTATACGGCAACTGATAAAATATTTCGCAAAAAACAGCAAAATATTTCGAAAAGCTATTGACAGTCCGCATATAATGTGATATAATATTTAACGTTCTGCGGGAGTGGCGGAACTGGCAGACGCGCACGTTTGAGGGGCGTGTGGTTTTACCGTACGGGTTCAATTCCCGTCTCCCGCACCAATAGGGGTATAGCTCAGTTGGTAGAGTACTGGTCTCCAAAACCATGGGTCGTGGGTTCAAGTCCTTCTGCCCCTGCCAAAAAATTCGACAAGTTTCGACTTGTCGAATTTTTTTATCCATTGCGAAAGCAATGGCATATCATCACGCTTTAGCGTGTATCTCATCCGCCTTGCCGAGTATATCTCGACAAGGCGAGTATATCATCAGCCGCAGGCTGTATCCTCTTTCGCAATGATGATATACAAGGCTTTCGCCTTGGTGATATACAAAACTTCGTTTTGATGATATGCACGACTGCGGCGTGATTTGGTACGTTAGTTCAAGTCCATACGAAAACTCCCCAAAATATCTTTTTTGTCGCCCTTTCACAAAGAAAAATCCGCGTTCGTAAGAATGCGGATTTTTCTTTGTATTATTCACTGTTCATTATTCATCATTCATTATTCATTTATCTCACACGCGGATTTTTAATGAATCATCACCGCCAAGGGAAAAGTCTATCCGCTGACTTGAAATATAGATCATTCATATAACAGTAAACCACCGCCGAGCTTTCGCTTGGGCGGTGGTGTTTTTTTGTTTTATTTGTGATGATTTAACGTGCTTTTGCTTTTGATCATTCAAACGAATAATTTGCCAGCAAGAACGCTTCTATCTCATCTGCGATCTTTTTCGCGCCGCTGTCATTTGGGTGAATACCGTCGGAGAAATCCGAGGCACCCATTTCACAGGCGGTGTTAAGATCAAGAGTTATAATGCCGTAGTAGGTCGCGACCTCTACGATAGCATCGCAAAGCTCTCTAAGAGTGTATCCGCAAGCGTTAACCTTGCTTTGATCCCAATCTCTCGTTCCGGAAACGGAATTGTTCCAGCTCGTAATTACTGGAGTCATGAGGAATACCTTGGTATCGGTCTTGCCGAATCTTGCAACAAGGTCCGCGCACATCTTATTAAGTGCTCCGTAAACGGTCGAGGTATCCGTGCTTCCAAACTCGCCAAGCGCGTAATACTTTGACGTGCCGTCATTTCTGCACTGGTCAAAATCGTTTATACCGAGCAAAATACCGACGTAATCGGAATCAAGACTGATCTTCCGGATATCCGGAAGGCGAGACGTTCTGTGTCCGCCCGTGCACATAACCGTACCCGATATACCCATATTGATCTCGGTCATACCGAGAGACGATGCAACCAGCGAGGAATATCTATTCGCCGTGCTCGATGCACCAACGCCGTAGGTTATGCTATCACCGAGGAAGGTTACGGTCTTGCCCGAAAGCCCTTCCTTGGTCAAGGGATTCGATACCACGTTTTCATAGCTTCCTCTATTGCAGAAATCAACTATGAGCGTTACGTCTGTAAGCGAATGAGGATGGTGATCCTTACCCTCTTCCACAACGTAGGTTATATTGTGTCCGTTTGCCAAGGCGTACTCGATAAGTCTTCCTGCGTTATCCTCGAAGGGAACGGTTGCATCACTATCTCCTGCAACCACAAGAAGCGGTATATCAAGTGCGAAGAACTCCTCAAGCTTATCAATGGGGCTTCCCTTGAAGCTTGCAAACTCCTCCTCGGTAAGACCGTAAGAAGCAAGCATTCCGCTGAATTCTCCGGGATTTTTGCTCTTCGTGGGCCATGTCTTGAGATCAAGAACGGGTGCGTCAAGATATATCTTATCTACGTATTCGGGGCACTCAAGCGCAAAGTTGAACGCATAAAGACCGCCTCTGCTGAATCCGAAGAGGATACATTTATCGTCTAAGCCGTATCTTTTCGTAACCTCATGATAGAAGCTTTCCATAAGACTTACAGACTCGGGATTACCGTACTTATTTGAGATCTGATAATAAACACGTGTGTATCCGTCGTCCAAAAGAGTGCGCTCCGCTTTATCGAAAGCGGTGAAGAATTCGGTTTTCCATATCCACTTTCCGTTGGGATCTGCGGGACGGACGACGGTTGCGGTATAACCGTTGAACTCGAAGGTTTCGGTAGTAACCGTGCTGAGTCTGTCGTAGTAATCGAAGAGCTCGTCAAACGCGCCAAGCTTAAAGAGACGCTCAAGGATGATATTTGCAATAACTGCGTATCCCACCGCGTTGGGGTGACAGGTGTCGTTGATAAGAAGCTTAGTTACCGTTCCGTTAACGATGCTTTCCTGAACGGAAAGGATCGCCTCCTCCGAGAATCCTGCAAATTCATACGCTTTTCTCGATGAATTAAGCTCGTCACCCATATTGATATAGTGCTCGCCCCATCTTCTGCTGAGCGCTTCTCTTATCGCGGTACGGCTTTCGTTGCTACCTGAGGTAGAGGAAATTATGAGGTAATACTCGGGATTTCCGCAAGCCTTAAGGATCTGCTCCTGCTGTTTTATAAGCTCGTCCGTATCACTGTATCCGCCGTTCTCACCCATAAAGATGATGCAGGTCCTACCGTCGTAAAGATAAGAGGACTTAGTCACCACTCTCGCACCGGAAACAAAGCTGAGTGTGTTCGTTTTTCCGTCGTCGCGGGTGAATGTATACTTGAGATATTTTGCATCGCAGGTTCTGATATCCGTTCCCGAGGGAGCGTCATCCGTCAGGGAGAGCGTAAGCGATCCGCTGACCGATATTTCGTTACCGCTTGCATCCTTTCCGATAATGGTTACGGGGTTAACGTGGGCAGATCCACCCTGACGGAGTATTCCCACTCTTCCGCCCGATGAATAATGCGTAAGAGGAACCGTAACTGCCGTCGATGAGATCGTTACCGCATCGTTAAGATAGAGATAATACGTTTCCGTATCCGCTCTTGAAGCTATCGAGGAGGTTGCCTCACCGCCAACGCCTAAGCCGTTAACCTCGATGCCGGAATACACCTTGCTTGCAAGAAGGTTCTTAAGAACCGTAACGTAGCTTCCGCCGTTTATAGAGCTTCCGAGTGCTTTAAGATCGATTCCGTACTGATTTGCTGAGGTTACCTCGCTATTGAACGCGCCTGCAGTGATAGAATCTCCCCAAGCCACGACGTCGGAAAGATATTTATCTACCGCATCCGCATCGATATTGGACGGGGTGATCTTGTATACTACGTCAAAGACGTTGTTTTCAGGGGTTACTGCTTCGATAACGTACAGATCCTTCGTATAATATCCTTCAACAGAAGGAGACGGAACCGATATAGATTCCCCGTTTTTATAACGGTTTACGTACGGATCAGCCATTTTATTACCCGCTTCGTCAACGTAATTGATCTGAACCGCTACGCTATTCTTATAATCTCTTGCACTTGTGCAATATTTCCAAAGTCTTTCCACAAGCTTTACGAGAGCCGTGTCGTTCTGCTTCTTTGCCCACGCATAGTAGCTTGCTATATGATAGCTACCCGCCTCTTTACCGTCTGTGTAGTAGTGAATAGTTTCAGAAAGAGCGTATGCGTAAACGCGAACCTCAACGTAAGCACCGTTTTCGTCACTGCCGAGAGTGGAGCTTACCGCTTTGCCGTTTATCTTAAACGTGTACTTCGTTCCGTCGTCTCCGTCGTTAAGATAGAATCTGAAGGCAGGAGCCTCCTTGAGTGCAAAGGTAGAAAGCTTAAAGCCCTCCGCTTCCTTTTCGGAGCCCTCGTTAACTACGGGAGAAAGCTCGTCGTATTTCTTACCGATGATCGAATCGATCTCGGAGATGACAGCATCCTTATCGGAAGAGTTAAAATAGACGTAAGCCGCTCTTACGTATGAAAGCACGTCGCGAATGAGCGTTTTTTCAACGTCGGTTCCCTTCTCTATTGCCTTACGCGCATATTTCTGCACCTTGAGCGTGAAGGTCACGTTTGCCCTTGCATCCTCGTTTTCAACCGTGCAAACGAGCTTAATATCCCTCGCCGCCTCGGCAGAAGGAAGAAGAACGGTCATTTTATAGTACTCTTCCGGAGTGCCAACAGTAACCTTTTTGTCTGCTAAAAGCGTAAGATCCTCGTAAGTTATGCCGTCTAAAGTAAACTTTAGTAGATGTTTTGCGGGAATATAAACGTTCATCACAAGCTCGCTGCCGAGAGTAATACTCGTTTTTGGAACGTATTTGATAACGTTATTCTTAACCGTCTCGTAATAAGCGTTCATTTCTTCGCTCATAAGAGCCACACTATCCGCATCAAGCTCAAACGCGGTAAGATAAGAGTAATATT
>JBGVKA010000229.1:0-14921 GCA_045129715.1 Eubacteriales bacterium
CGAGCTCAAGGCAGAGCTTTTGTCGAGCGTTGATATGTGCGTGTGCTACGAGAGGGGGGATATGCTTTGACGACGTCCGGAAATATGATCTCGGATATCGTCGTTGCGCTTGCCGCTCATTTTGAGGCACGCGAGCGTGCAATATCAGAAAGAAGCGTAAGTCCGAGAGTCAGAATGGAATACGTTTACATAAATTCAAAGCTTCTTGACGCGGCGGCGGAGGTCGTCGGAGAGAGGTATGCCAGAAGCTTTATAATGGATATCGGCAGGGAGGTAGGATACGTTCATACGGAAATAGACGGATTTTCCGAAACGTACTATAAAAAGAGCAAGCAGGCTGTCAAAAAGAAAATAGCCGAAAGACTTCATCTTTCCGATCCTACGCCCGAAATATCCTATAGGGGCAAAAAATAATTTTTCCGCGCCAAACAACGACAAGATTTTCAAAGCGCGTTTGATAAAATATACGTGCTTACGGCTCTTTTGATCTATGCTTTGGCATATCGGAATGCAGCCGTGCTTGAAAACGTATGCAGAGAGCATAGTAGGAACGTAAAGGAGAAAAAAGAATGCAAAAATGTGAAATAAAGCGAGAAGGAGATACGCTCGTTGCACGGATCAGGTGCGAGATAGATCACCACACGGCTAAGGGCATACGCGAGGGTATAGATGCGGAGCTTCTTGCAGGCGGTCTAAAAATGATAGTTCTCGACTTTTCCGCAGTCACGTTTATGGATAGCTCGGGGATCGGGCTCGTCATAGGCAGAGCGGCAAGGGCGGAGGAGGTCGGCGCATCGGTGAGTGTCACGGGACTCAGCGGAAATCTCAGAAGGATCGTGCGTATGTCGGGCGTGGAAAGGATCCCGAACGTCAATATCAATTGAAAGGTATAAAAGGAAAAGCAAAAATGAAGACGATAATAAACGAAATGAAGCTCAGGCTTCCTGCTATAAGTATAAACGAAAGCGTATGCCGTTCCACGATATCCGCCTTTTTGGCAAGCCTTGATCCCACTGTTGAGGAGCTGGGAGACGTAAGACTTGCCGTATCCGAGGCGGTGACGAACTGTATAGTTCACGCCTATAACGATCTTCCCGGCGGTGAGCCCGGCAATATTTACATATCCGTACGTCTTTACGACACGCGCGAGGTCTCGATAGAAATATCCGACAACGGATGCGGTATAGAAAACTTGGAGGAGGCAATGACTCCCATGTTTACTACGGGAGACGGAACGGAAAGATGCGGCATGGGATTTCTCGTTATGGAGAGCTTCACCGACTCGCTCAGCGTAAAGTCTAAGCGCGGAAAGGGAACTACCGTTCTTATGAGAAAATTTTTGAAGCCTATAGCCGAAGGAGAGAAATGAATTCGGATTTGAAGGAAGCTGAAGAGGGGAAGGCTAAGCTCGAACGAAAAGAGGGCGAGCCGCCCCGAGCAAAGCGGTCGTACGACAGAAATCCCGATCTTATAAGACGCTACAGAGAGGGAGACGAGGAGGCGGGTGAAGAGATAGTTATTCTCAACAAACCGCTCGTTTGCAGCATAGCTGCAAGGTTTTCCTCACGCGGCGTTGACACGGAGGATCTGATAGCTACGGGGAACATAGGTCTTGTGAAGGCGATAAACACCTTCGATTTTTCGCGCGAATGTGCGTTTTCAACCTATGCCGTACCGCTTATTTTCGGTGAAATACGACGTTTTTTGCGCGACGACGGAATGATAAAGGTCTCAAGAGAGGAGAAACGGCTTTCGGCAATAGTTTCGGCAGAGCGCGAAAGACGGCAGGCTCGCGGTGAGTCCGTCGCGCTCTCCGACGTTGCGCGTGCGCTCGGCATAACTCCCGAGGACGCCGCCTCCGCTCTTGCGGCGGGAGCTCCTATAAGATCGCTTGACGAAAGCGCGTACACCGACGACGATTCCGTGACTCTCGGAAGCACCATATTCGACGAGGACGAGGAGGAGCGCGCCTTCGATAAGCTATCGCTTAATATGGCGATCGAAAAGCTTGACGAGTGGCAAAGAAAGCTCATCGTGCTGCGATATTTCAAGGATCTTTCGCAGACGGAAACGGCAAAATGCCTCGGTGTTACTCAGGTAAAAATATCGCGTGAGGAGAAGAAGATCCTGAGGATCCTCAGGGAGAAAATGGAGGCGTAACAAATTGTTAACAAATTGTGAAATATTAAGAAAAGTATTGATTTTTAAATACCCTTAGTATAGAATATATCTATGAGTGTTAGCACTCTCGTGTTTTGAGTGCTAATTTTAGTAAAAACAAGCATTTTGGAGGAATAAAAATATGCAGCTTAAGCCTTTGTTTGACAAGGTTGTGATTAAGAAATCCGAGGTTGAGGAGACCACTAAGGTCGGAATAATCCTCACAGGCTCGGCAAAGGAGAAGCCCGACGTTTACGAGGTAGTAGCAGTGGGCCCCGGCGGTATGGTAGACGGCAAGGAAGTTAAGATGGTCCTTAGCGTTGGCGACCGCGTTATCGTAGGAAAATACAGCGGCACCGAGGTGAAGCTTGACGGAGTTGAATACACCGTCGTTGCTCAGTCGGACGTTCTTGCCGTAGTTCAGTAATAAATCGAGAATTTTTGGAGGTAATTTAAAATGGCAAAGGAAATACTTCACGGTACCGAGGCAAGAGCCGCGCTTCTCAGAGGCGTTGATAAGCTTGCTGATACCGTTAAGATCACGCTCGGCCCCAAGGGCAGAAACGTAGTTTTGGCAAAGCAGTTCGGAGCACCGCTCATCACTAACGACGGTGTTACGATCGCAAAGGAGATAGAGCTTGAAAATGCGGCTGAAAATATGGGTGCTCAGCTCGTTCGCGAGGTTGCTACGAAGACCAACGACGCGGCAGGAGACGGAACCACTACCGCAACTCTTCTTGCTCAGGCACTCATTCACGAGGGAATGAAGAACGTAGCCGCAGGCGCAAATCCCATGGTGCTCCGCAAGGGTATCTTCAAGGCAGTAGACGCTGCAGTAGCAGAGCTCGCAAACCAGTCCAAGAAGGTTTCGGGCAGTGAGGATATCGCGAGAGTAGGTGCGGTTTCCGCAGGTGACGAGACTATAGGTATGCTTATCGCAGACGCTATGGATAAGGTTACCGCAGACGGCGTTATCACCGTTGAGGAATCCAAGAGCGCAGAGACCTACAGTGAGGTAGTAGAGGGAATGCAGTTTGACCGCGGATACCTCTCTCCCTATATGGTGACCGATACCGATAAGATGGAGGCGGTTCTTGACGATTGCCTTATTCTTATCACAGATAAGAAGATTTCCAACATTCAGGAGATCCTTCCCCTTCTTGAGCAGATCGTTCAGTCGGGCAAGAAGCTTCTTATCGTTGCAGAGGACGTTGAGGGCGAGGCTCTTACAACGCTCGTGCTCAATAAGATCAGAGGCACCTTCACCGTTGCCGCTGTAAAGGCTCCCGGATTTGGTGACAGACGTAAGGAAATGCTTCGCGATATCGCGACTCTCACCGGCGGTGAGGTAGTAACGAGTGAGCTTGGCCTTGAGCTTAAGGATGCATCCGTAGCAGAGCTCGGTCGTGCCCGTCAGGTTAAGATCACGAAGGAAAGCACCATCATCGTTGACGGTGCAGGAGATAAGAACGCTATCGCAGACAGAGTAGCACAGATCAGAGCCGCTCTTGCAAACGCAACGAGCGAGTTCGATAAGGAAAAGCTCCTTGAAAGACTTGCAAAGCTTGCAGGCGGAGTTGCCGTTATCAAGGTCGGTGCGGCTACCGAGGTAGAGATGAAGGAAAAGAAGCTTCGTATCGAGGACGCTCTTAACGCTACCAAGGCGGCAGTAGAGGAGGGAATCGTTGCAGGAGGCGGAACCGCTCTCGTTAACGTAGTTGATGCGGTTGAAAAGGTTATCGCAGAGCTTGACGGTGACGAAAAGACCGGTGCTATGATCGTTGCAAAGTCTCTTCTTGCTCCTATGAAGCAGATTGCGGATAACGCAGGCGTTGACGGCTCCGTTATCATCTCTAAGATCCGTGAGTCCGGCAAGATCGGTTACGGCTACGATGCGTACCGTGAGGAGTATTGCGATATGATGGAGGCAGGAATCGTTGATCCCGCCAAGGTTACTCGCTCCGCTCTTCAGAATGCGGCTTCCATCGCATCCACCGTTCTTACCACCGAGGCAGTGGTTTCCGATAAGAAGGAAGATAAGCCCGCTCCCGCACCTGCGGGAATGGACGGAATGTATTGATCCGAGCCATACGGGTATAAGTAATAAAAGCACAAGGGGTGTTGCCGCGGCAGTACCCCTTTAAATATTCGAAAAGGCTTGATTCGATGCTTATACGACGTGCCGTTTCCCTATAAAACACCAACATTTATTTTCAAAAATATTGCAATTTATTTATTTGTGTGGTAAAATAAGGTATCTAAAAACATTTTTGGAGGGCGATCAATGAAAAAATTGTTATTGTTCGTTGCCGCTTTGGTATGTCTTGCAGGAGCTTATCTGCTCGTACAGGATAGCGTGGAGTGGTACGTTAAAACGTTTAAAGATGCATTCGGGGAGGTCAAGCAATGGGAAAATCTAATGTAAACCGTTTGTCGTTCGGTGCATCCGTCACCGCGAAGCTTTCGTCCCTTATGCTGCTCATTCTCCAGCTTTACTGCGGTATGATATTCTATAACGGAATAGTATCGTATTTCGGCGTGAGAATAGGATTTGCGGGCGGCGTTAATATCGTTGACCACGTTAAAGATCTCGTTAATTGGATCAAAAACGTATTCGGCGGTGAGGCTGACGTATTCCCTGGACTCCTCGTGCTTCTTCACCTGATAATACTCGTGATCGTTTTGGTCAACTTTATAGTTTCCTTCGTGCGCTTTTTTGGTTTGTTCTTCGGCAAGGAGGATAAGCTTTTAAGAAACTACAGAAACAGCTATACGATCAACAAGAAATTCATTGGAAGCAGCGTTTGGATGCTCCTTTATATGATGATCGCATCCTGGACGGTAGAGTACAGGATCAACGATAGCGCAAGACTTCTTATCATCGTAGTGTCTTTAGGAATACTTATTTCCCGTCTTGCAAAGTGCATAATGTCCAAAACGCCCTTTGCGACCTTCGTTTGTCAGATAATCTACTGCGCGGTCATGTTTGTATTGATCGGAATGATAATGATATTCAGCGTGAAGAACGTTATAACTATGGTAAACCTTAACGTTAACGTTATAACCGCTACCGGCTCTTCGTTCAAGGATATCCTTCCTAATATATTCGAGATCGCCGCTTACGTCGTCTCCGCACTTATAATGCTCGGCGTTATTGCTATGATAAATAGCTGTAAGTCAAGCGTTACCGTTCCCAACAAGAGCGTTAAGCGTGCAGGCGTCAGCATTCTTATATTCAGCGTTCTTTACGTTATTTTCGCCATCCTTGCAACGAAGGACTTCGGCACGGATGCGCTTAAGTATTACGGAGGCTTCATTTTGGTAGGCGTTGCCTCATTCCTCTTCGGAAGGATCGAGCCGAAGCTTGAAAGAAAGAAGAAGGAAGAGGAGCCTAAGGACGAGGCACCCGAGGATGAGGGAGAGCCTGAGGCTGAGGGCGAGACTGCTCCCAACGAGCCCACACCCGAGCCTATGCCCGAGCCCACACCCGAGCCCACACCCGAGCCCGTACCTCCCGCACCCAAGATCGTATTCGTCGGTAAGAGAGTGAAGAGGATCAAGGGCAAAAAATACAGACACCGTCAGGATATCAACGTTATCGTTATTCCCGAAAGCGTGACTTGCATCGAGGGATACGCATTCTTCGGATGCACCGAGATCACCGAGATCCATTGCGAGCGCAAGGAAAAGCCTCGCTTCTGGCATAGCCAGTGGAACTTCGGCTGTCCTGCTAAGGTGGTTTGGGACAGTGCCAATAAGGGCGAATATTGATCCTATAAAGGCTTTGAAATAAAAACACCCCAAAAGGAGAAGAAAAGACTCTCTTTTTGGGGATGTTTTTATTTTTTAAGTAAGATTACTTGATAACCTTCAAGAAAACAAGGATCAAAAGAATGATTCCTATCAAAACGTATATACCAACCACGGTAGATACGATTCCGAGTACCCATCCAACGACTGCGCCTACTACGGGGATCCAGCCAACGATAGCAGTAGCAAGCCAAATAGCTACACCGACGATAATTCCTATTGCGACGTAAGTAAGAAGACCTACGATAAAGTTAACGACGCCCTTGGAATTTTTCCAGGAAATAGGGAATAACTTTTTCATTTGGTACTAAGCTCCTTTTCAGTATTATAGATTGAACGCCTTTACTTAACAAGCATTCTGCTTATATTATACAGGGAAAATCTCGCCTTGTCAATATAATTCGCAGGGTTAAAATACAGTTGTGCGCTTTTGCACGAAAGAGGTAGGTGTTGTTTTATGCAACATTTATAAAACCGAGGCGCAAATACGAAATATTTCTGCCGATAGATAGAATGTGTCCCTCGCGCCCAAAAAACATTTGACAAAAGAGTAAAGGTATGGTAAAATACAATGGGGAAATAAGAGCTCTTTTTACTTCCCCTAAGAATGAAACAAAAAGCATTTACGTTTAATAATATGAAAAAAGGAGAAAAAAATGATATCTGCAGCAGAAGTATCGCAATTAATACAAAGCCTTGTGTGGCTCTTTGCCGGCATAAGCGTATTTATTGTAGGTATGAATTTCTTGAGCGGCTCGCTTGAGAGATGCGCAGGCAGCGGAATGAAAAAGCTGCTTGAAAAAATCAGCAACAACCGCCTTTCGGGCGTTGGAATAGGTGCCGGTGTAACGGCTATCATTCAGAGCTCTGCGGCAACCACCATTATGGCTATCGGTCTTGTTAACGCGGGCGTTATGACGCTTATGCAGGCAACTCCTATAGTAATGGGTGCAAATATCGGTACCACCGTTACCGGTCTTCTCGTAGCTCTTAAAAACGATTTCTTCGATATGGCAATGTATTTCATCGCCTTCGTCGGAGTAATGATGGGCTTTGCCGCAAAGGAAAAGGTCAAGCTCATAGGCTCTCTTCTTTCGGGACTCGGTCTTATCTTCGTCGGTCTTAACATAATGAGCAGTGACGATGCCTTCGGAAATCCCCTTATCGAGAGAGTGTTTACCGAAATCTTCAGTGCGATAGATTTCCCCCTTCTTTTGATCCTCGTGGGAGTTATCCTTACCGCTCTTATCCAGAGCTCCTCCGCATCAACGGGTATCGTTATCACGATGGTTGGATCGGGACTCTTGCCCCTTGATTTCGCGCTCTTTATCATTCTCGGAGCGAATATCGGTACCTGCGTTACCGCCTTCCTCGCCTCCTTCGGAGCAAATGCAAACTCAAAGCGCGTTGCAATGATCCACCTTATGTTCAACGTTATAGGAACTGCGGTGTTCACTGCGTTGATCTGGATATTCAAGGAGCCCGCTGTAAAGCTTCTCGTGTCCATATTCCCCGGAGAAGATATTATGTCGCTTCAGATGCGCGTATCCATCTTCCACGTTATATTCAACGTGAGCACGACTCTTATGCTTCTTCCGTTTGCTCAGCATCTCGTTAAGCTTGCAACCCTTATTATCAAGGACGACAAGGATGCTAACGCGCATCTTGCTCTCAAATTCGTCGATAACAGACTTCTCTCCACTCCTCCCGTAGCCTTGATGCAGGTAAAGAAGGAGATGGACTATATGGCAGGTCTCGTTGAGGAGAATATCAAGAAAGCCTTTGTGAGTATGGAGAGCTGCGACGGTGAGACGGGTGAATTCATCCGTAAAAACGAGGAGATTATCGACTTTACCAACAGTGCGCTTACCAAGTTCCTCATCAAGCTTTCCTCTAACGTAGAGCAACGTGACGAGCGTATTATCGGTTCTTATTTCCACGTTCTTAACGACCTTGAGCGTATCGGTGACCACGCAGAGAACTTCTACGAGATCGGCTACGAGATGGCAGGCAAGGAGATCGGATTCTCTGAAAAGGCTCGCGGAGAGATCAAGGAGATGAGCGATACCATACTCAGTATGTTCACCATCGCAAAGGACGCCTTTGAGAATAATAACAAGCAGGACCTTCCCGAGCTTGCTCAGCTTGAGGAGATCGTAGACGGAATGAAGAAGAAGCTCATCGCGAGCCACTTCGCACGTCTTGCAGAGGGTAACTGTAATATGGACGTAAGCCCCTATTACTCCTCCGTGGTTGCGGGACTTGAGCGTGTAGCCGACCATCTTGTAAACGTCGGATTCAGTATCGTTAACCCCATTGGATCTCAGGTAGATAAGGGTTAATATCTTCCCGAAAACAGCTTAAAAACGAATAAAAAGACCGTCGCGGATCCTTCTGCGACGGTCTTGATTTTTATAAAAACTCTGTATTTTGCTACGCTCGGGAGCACGAAAAAACGAAGAAAAAGCGCGGTTTTCGGGCGAAAAACAGTTGAGTTCCGCAGAGGAAAAATACAGCCGCGTTATCACCCGTTTGAAGCGTAAGCTTACACACCCCACGTGGTACGCGGAAACCGAGCTCGGAGGCTTTATTGCGGATATTCTGAAGGATAGCCTCAGGCTCGATATGATGCTCGTCGGCTCCGGCAGTATCCGCGTGAGTGAGCTTGGACCTATCGTTCTTCTCTCCGATCTCACCGAGTGCCTGCCGTACGACGACTCGGCGATCGCAATGTGGGTGAGCGGTGCTCAGCTTAAGAAAATGATACTGTATATGCTTCGCGACGAGGTTTGGGAAGGCTCGCACTGTGAGTTCTTCCAATTCTCCGAGGGGATGCGTGCAGTATACGATAGGCACTCCCGCACTCTCCGCGAGCTTTCTCTTTACGGTGCCGAGATAGAGGACGAAAGAATGTATAAGATAGGTATGCAGTATTATTTCTATCTTAACTCAAAGGATTTCTTCTCTATATCGCACGAAGAGATCGAGGAAAACGGAAAGCCGAGACGCGTTGCAACGTCCTGTCGCGAGGTGCTCGACGAGTACCTTTCCTCTCACCGAAATTTAGACCGTCACATAGAAGATAGACTTGTAATATTACAGTCGGATGAGCTGTAATATTAATATTATAAAGTATAAATGAACTTTGCAAAAGTGCTGTGAGCGTAAAGAAACAAGACCGCCCAAAAAGCAATTTGCATAACGAATAAGACCGTCATAAGCGCGACCGTTTGTAATAAAAAAAGACCGTGATAAACGTGGTATCCGTTAAAGATATCGCACGTTTCACGGTCTTTTTTCGTTTTCTTCAAAGCACCTATAAATTGTGTCTTATCGCAAAAAGTGCATTGTTTGAAAACTATTGTTTGCATATCTGCGTATTTTTGCGTTTGTTTTAGATAAAATCTTGCTTGTTAGCTTGAAAAAACGAAGCGTATAATATCGCCTTAAGGTGTTATCAATGACTGACTACGTTGGGTGAAATGTAGCTCTTAAACTCATTGCTTCTGATGGGAACTCCTGCAACCTTTCCTAAGGTGAGGATGTCCTCCTCAAGCTCCTCTAATACGGAAACCTTACCGTTCACGTAATCAAGGAGTCTCTTGCGAAGGCTCTCTATTCTTCCCGCAACTCCGTGGAGTCGGATATCCTGAATGTCAAATCCGTGGGGCTTGTTTTCCTTGTGCCACTGATAAGAGAATACCGAGTGGAGCTTCTTTATCCTGCGGGAGATCTCGAGGTAATCGTCTGCGAGCTTTTTAAGCTCCGCCTTGTTGCCATCACGGTATGCGCATCTCGTCTTCACACCGATCTCATACTTAAGCTCAAGAACCTCGCAAAGAGCCGCAACGGTCTTGAAGAGATATCCGTAGGTCCTCGTCGTTTTCGCGATAGCGTAGAGCTCGTTTTTAGCCTCGCCGTACTTTTCTCCCATACCCTCGCTGACGGTTTTGTCAAAGAATCCGAGGAAGGGATCTGTGTAAAGCATATACTTCGAGGGGTTCTCGCTGCCCGAAATTCCCGTAAGAGTATTGGGCATCTCAAGCTTCATAAAGGAATCGTAAGGAATCTTGAAGAGTCTTTCAAACTTAGCCTTTATCTTCTCGTCATCCTCGTTACCTTTAGCGCGCTCGATGATGTGATAAAGCGCGGGAAGCTGTGAGAAGTGCGAGCACTCTGCACCGTCGTCGCCCCAAAGGGTGATCATAACGTTCTTTATCTTGTGCTTTCTGCAGGAGCGCATAGCGGGGAACATGGTCTGAAGCGAGTAGGTGTTATGAGGCGTGATTCCCGACCAGCACCAAGCACCGCCCGCAAACCAAATGTTAGAGGAAAGCTGCTTGTGGTTCTCGAACATATTGTCGTAGGTCTCCTGATCCTTCGAGTAATAGTTCCAATAAACGGGAATAACTCCGTCGGGGAAATCCTTCTTTACCGACTTGGGCATTTCGCATTTTGAGATATTGTACTGACCGTTGTTCCAGGAGCGGAAGAACATATCCGACCAGATAAGAGACTCGTATCCGTAGCTCTGTGCCATTTCCTTAACTCTCTTAAGGTGTCTGTTCATCAGAACCTCTGATCTTTCGTAGCCGTAAATATCGAGGTGCTTTCCTCTTCCGAGCATATGCGCCTCGTCCATTCCGAGATGGATGAGATTCGAGCGGAAGCATCTTCTTAAGGTAGAGAACATTTTGTCAATAAGAGCGTACGTTTTATCGTCGTCGACGAGAAGGATATCGTCGCAATCAATAGGAGTCTTCTTCCAGCGTATGTATGCGTTAAGATGCGCGAGCGTCTGGATGCAGGGAATGACCTCAACGCCAATAGAATAAGCGTAATCGTCTATTTCCTTAAGCTCGCTTTCGGTGTATCTGCCGCGAAGGTAACCGAAGAAGGGCTCGCCCTTGATCTCGTAGGTATCCTCCGTGTAAAGCATAATGCAGTTGTATCCCATTTTCTTAAGAACGGAAATAAAGCTCTTGAGCGCGGGAACGTTCATCACGGCGTTTCTTGACATATCTATCATAACGCCAAATCTTTCGTACTTGTATTTCGACATAATGTCCTCCGTTATAAAATCGTTTTTTTCGTTATAGCTTGTAAAATTGCTTCGCTTTAGTAATTGTACCACTACGTATGAAATAGGTCAATAGCTTTTTGATCGATTTTCGGAAAAAGCTCAAATGAAGCTTTAGACGGCATTTTACTTGTATTTCTTTCGGTAATGGCTCGGCGACATTCCGAAAACGGCTGAAAAGATCTTGTTAAATCCGCAAACCGCGTTATATCCAAGCTTTTCCGCTATCTCGGTTATGGTTATATTGGTGTTTTTGAGAAGATATTCGGCGTAGTCCATTCTTGCCTTCGTTATATACGCCTTTGGCGAAAGTCCCGTTTCGAGCTTGAAGACTCGTCTGAAATTCGAGACCGACATCGCGCAAAACCTTGCAAGCTCCGTCTCCGAAACGCGTGAGGAGTCGTAAAGCTCGGTGTTTATTCTGTTTATGGCGGGGGATATTCTGTGATATTCGTTCTCCCTCGTCTCCTCCTCGGGAAGAAGATTTGAAACGTGCTGATATTTCTGGCAGGTGATGAGAAAATCTCCGATGTTGAAGGCAACCGCCATATCGGTAAAATCGTCACTCGTCTCGCATCTTTCAATGATCCTTTTTACGTGCTCCGTTATCTGAGGATACTCGTTCGGAGCAAACATACCGTTGAATGGGATCTTGATATTTTTTATAAGCAGATTGTTTTCGGGGCTCGACATTCCCGCACATTGCATAAGCTTTACGGTGTTGAACGTGAAGAAAACCATTCTCGTGGCTACACCCGGATCGCTTACCGCGTAGTGCGGAACGAAGGGGCGTATGATCTGGATATCGCCTTGCTTGAATTTATAGATCTTGTCTCCGACGTAGCACTCGCCGCTGCCTTGAATACAAATTCCTATTTCGGGCACCGAGTGGTAATGAAGTCTTTCAATCGGCGGCTCCTTGATCGGCCTTCCGTGCGTAAGGCAGTATGGCCATTCGGTCGTCCCTGTGATAGTTGAGTAAAAAATCGGTTTTGTGTTTTCCTTGATCCTGTATTCCATATTGCCTCCTTTTTGAGTCAATTATAGCACATTTATAAAAAAAATCAACCGAAAGCCATTAAAAAACTCAAAAAGTTGTCAAAAAGTATAACTTTTGAGCAAAATATAGTGGAATTTGCTTTTTGAGTTGTGATAATATTATCTTGAAGCTGGGTTTTTTGCTTGGCATATTTTAAATATTTATCCGGAGGTAACTTTTATGATACATTCAAAGAAAAGGATAACTCTTATTTCGGTGATCCTGCTTGCGTTAGTCGCGCTTGCCGTTGTCACGGTCTTAAGAATTTCCGCAAACGAAAGGGTTGATGCTATGATCGATATCAGAGCGGCATTCGACGAAAAATACAAGGTTGGCGAGAGCTATCTTTTGAAGGACGACGGCTACATAGGTACCGAGGTCGAGCTTACCACCTATTACGATTACGAAACGTTCGGAGCCGCAAAGCCCGTTCTCAAGGGCACGAACGCAGCTCTTTATTTCGTTAATACCAACACCGAGCGCGTCGGACGTGAAAGTGACGTCAATATCATATCCGATCTTCTTTCGCGAGGCTTCGCGGTGGTTACGGTTGACTATTTCGGTGATTCTCTGGCAAAAGGTCAGGCACTCGATTGGTCGAGCCAGGAGGTTCGTAAATCCGTTATCAACGGTGCCTGCTTCACGGATAAGACCGTCTTCCCCTCGGGAACGTATAAGGATACGTACGTTCTTCCTGCGGGATATAACGTTACACCGTTTGCAACGTTCTGGTCTATTGACGAGCACGGTGCCGACGGAACCTTCGATCGCATAGTTGAGGTTTGGAATAACGACTTCAGAGGAGTGAAGGGAAGCGTTGTAGTCAATTGGACGAGAACCGAGATAGGTGCGAGTGGTGAGGAGATAACCGTTCAAAAGGCAACTCGGACGGGACTTGACGGCACGGCACCTCAGTGGTACAGTGATGCAAGCGGTAAAAATCCCGTTGATAAGGATTCTCCCGATGCAAAATACATAAAGATCAAGCACACGCTTGCCGAGACGATAACCGACTGTACCGCAAAGGACGGCTCGCCAATGTCTCTTGATCTTGAGATGCATATAGTATATCCCGTAGATCCCGAAAATACCGTTCCCGTTATTATGCAATCGGGCTCCTCGGAGTATCTTACTACCGGAAAGACGGGCACCGATACCCGCCCTCAGCATAACGGATATCTCTTCCGCGGATATGCAGGCGTAATTTACGATCACATATACGTACCTATGGCGCACGATCTCTATTACGGATACTTCGACGGCTCTAAGGATGCAGCCGTAACGGGTGACCACGCATCCTATACGCTTTATTTCCTTAACAATACGAAATTTGATACCGCGGCGGTAAGATACGTCAAATACCTTGCCTTGACCGAGCCCGAAAAATACGGCTTTGATACGGAAAGCATCGGCGTTTACGGTAACTCCAAGGGCGGTATGTTTATGTTCCTCGGCTCAGCGGAGCTCAGTGAATACACGGAAATACAGGATGGAATGACTCTCGCAGAGTCAATAGATGCGAGAATAAACGCATACGAAACGAACAGATACGCAGTGGGACATCACGGTGAGACTCGCTACGGGAACGGACTCACCGAGGATTATACCGTAGGAAATTATACTATTCGCGCAGGAAAGCTTCAGCCTTGGACGACCTACGTCGATCAGGACGGAGTCGAGAGGGAGATACTTTCTGACGTTGCATATATGTATACGAGCTCGGGAAACGTTGCGAGCATGAAGGAGGGACACGCTCCGCTCTTCAGTGCAATATGCTTGAACGATCCTCTCGGCAACGGTTACACCTCTGCAAACCAGGTCGTAGCGGCGGCGAAAACGCTTGACGTTGCGTGCATGAGCTTCGTGGTAAACGTGGGACATACCTTCACCTACGGCAACGACGTATATTACGGCGTGGATACCTACGACGCAATGTTTGATTTCTCCGATTATTATTTGAAAGGCTCCGCGGTAAAGGTGATCTACACATCCCCCGTCGTATCCTCTGCGGATATCGATACCGCCTCCCCCATAACGATCAAATTCTCAGGCGCGGTGAGCAGGGCAGAGATCGATAAGATCACTCTTTGCGATTCCGTGGGTAACGCGGTAAGCGGAATTATTTGGGAGTCAAGCTTTGGCGGTACCGAATGGAAGCTTATCCACGCAGGACTTCTCGGCGGTGAGGAATACACGCTCACCATTCCCGAAGGCTTTGCGGGTGAAAACGGAGCTCCCACGACCGAGACCTTCACGGCATCCTACCGCACGAGAGCCGAAGGAAAGCTCTCGCCCACGGCGGTAAAAACCGCACTCGGCACCTACGTTACGGTTGAAAAGACCGATTCTTCATTGCCGTCGGGCGCGAAGCTCAGATTCCTCGTTGAAAACGATGCGGCAAATACCGTATCCGTTTACGAGGTCGCATCGTTCGACGTGTCCGATCCCGATGCATCGGTTATCGGAAATAAAATAGCAACCGTAAATCTTTACGGCAGAGGCGTTTACGAATGTGACGTATCCGACACTATGGCTAACGCTTCGATGGGCGAGGGCAAGACCTTCCTTTTAAAAACCGATAAGGAAACGGGCGTGTTCAACGTCTTAAGCCAGAATTTCGGAAGCTCCGTATCGAAGCTTGGAAACGCGCAGTTCAGCGTAGCGGAGCTTTCATTCGCTCCCGATAACACTGCCGCCGCTAAGGTTCATATAACGACCAATACGAGAGCGGACGGAACGTCTAACTATGTTAACAGTCACTATTACCCCTCGATGTATACCGTTTTGAATAATTCGGGACTCTTCCCGAAGATCACCGCAAGCGACCTCGGA